>JBJOFM010000112.1:0-9045 GCA_046048755.1 Bacteroidota bacterium
ACCCGCCAAAATCACAAGCACTGCTTCTCAAACTGATGTATTATGTAACGGAAAGTCAACCGGGGCATTAAACATCACAGCAACCGGTGGTTCAGGTGCATATGTAAAATATACTTGGACAAGTACGCCAGCGAGCTACTCATCCTCAATAGAAGACATAACCGGTTTAGCAGCAGGCACCTATAATGTTGAAATCGAAGATAATAAAGGTTGTAAAGGAACGAGTTCTTATACGATAACCGAGCCATCCGCAATTTCAGCCACACCAACGGTAACTAATCTTACTTGTTTTAATAATAATTCAGGCGCTATTAGCCTTTCAGTGAGTGGTGGAACACCAGGATTTACTTATCAGTGGTCTGGACCCGTTGGGTTTTCTGAAATTTCTAAAGATGTGACGGCCTTAGCTGCGGATAATACGTATTCGGTAAAAGTTACGGATGCAAATTCTTGTGAGTTGACATTAAGTTCTATTGTTGTAACCGAGCCAACTAAATTAAGTATCAGCGAAGTAGTAACCGCTGTGGATTGTAATGGAGCAGCAACAGGTGAAATTGATGTAACTACTGCTGGTGGAACAACACCCTACGCATTCCAATGGGATGACGCTCCAATAAATTCTACAACAGAAGATTTAACAAGTTTAAAAGCAGGAGATTACGAAATTACTGTGGTTGACGATAATGGCTGTACGGAAATAAAAACTATTACTGTTTCAGAACCTTCAATTATCGGAATAACCGAAACACATATAGACAATTTATGTAATGGCGATGCCTTAGGAACTATCGATGTAACCGTTACAGGTGGTACAGTGGGTTCAAGTAGTGCTTATACGTTTGAATGGACACAAAGCGGAAATCCCGTGGCTATTACTGAAGATTTATCAAACTTATCAGCCGGAACTTATGATTTACAAGTAACCGACGATAATAGCTGTATTATGAATCTTTCGGTTGCTATCTCAGAACCAACCTTGATTTCAGCAAATGGTTTAGTGACCGATGCGAAATGTTATAAAGGCAATGATGGGGAGATTATTATGTCTATTTCTGGTGGAACTGTTGGTGGCTCAAGTAATTATGTAGTTAGCTGGACAGGTCCAAACTCTTATGTCTCATCAATACAAGATATCAATACTCTTTTTGCTGGTGACTACAATTATACCATAGTCGATGATAACAACTGCCAAATCACAGGGAAACTAACAGTAGGCGAACCTTCCGAGCTAGTCCTAACTACAACACCCAGCTCAATTTGTGATGGATCAGGTCAAATTACCTTTTCAGCAACCGGTGGAACTTCAGCAACTGGAGATTATACATTTGAAGTAGATGGTGTAACATCAACCAGTCCAGTAGTTAATCTCTTCGATAATGTTTACATCGTGAAAGCGATCGACGATAATGCCTGCGAGGATACTATTCATACAATAGTGAAACACGTAGACCCAATTCTGCCCACTGTAAAAACCCAGATGAAAGTGGTTTATCTTAACGCTTCAGGAAATGCTTCTATTACCACTGCAGACGTAGATAATGCTTCCACAGACAATTGCGGAGTTAAGTCGCTTTCTTTGGATAAACTAACCTTTGACTGCAGTAATGTTGGCCAAAATATCGTAACGTTAACAGTTACTGATATCAACGATAATATTAATTCTGATACCGTTAGTGTATTTGTTAGAGATACAATTTCTCCAACATTGACCTTGGCGAGCACTCTTATTGCAATCGACACCTCCGGTAGTGCATATTTAACGGCAGGGTTGGTAATTACCTCAACAGCAGATAATTGCGGAGTAAAAGATACAGTATTGTCGAAAAGTGTATTTGGATTGGCCGATGTAGGAAATAATGTTATAGATGTTACAATTACCGATAAAAATGGCAACTCAACTAGTAAAAAAGTTACAGTAAATGTTTATATCGCAGATTCAGATAAAGATAGTATCCCTGATTATATCGAAAAGAATTTAGATACTGATGGTGATGGCACAATGAACTATCTCGATTTAGATTCTGATAATGATGCCATCTCAGATTTAGTTGAAAATGATAGCATGAAATCCTATACGGGTCAAGATTTTGACGGAGACGGTATACCCAATGCATTGGATTTAGATTCTGATGATGATGGTATTAATGATATCGTTGAAGTTGACTTGGGCGATATGGATGCGAATGGCAATGGCCAAACAGATAATCCTATCGTTGTTGGTCTACCAAACGATAAAGATGGCGATGGAATGCCGGATTACCTGGATTTGGATTCTGATGGCGATGGAATTTTTGATGTGGTTGAAAGCTTAGAGAAATATGTAGATGCTAACACAGACGGTAAAGTAGATGGTATAGATACCGACAATGATGGTATCAAAGATGCAGCCGATGGATTTAATGGCTGGGCCGATGCAAGCGACAAAAGACCTGCAAATAGCGATAACGATTTAACTGAAGATTGGAGAGATACCGATTCAGATAATGATCTAATTGCGGATGCAACAGAAAGTACTGTAGATACCGATGGTGATTTAACCCCTAATTATTTGGATACTGACTCTGATGATGATGGTATTAGTGATTTAATCGAAACGGCAACCGATTCGGACACAGACGGTAAAGGAAATTATATCGATACCGACTCCGATGAAGATGGTATTTTGGATAAAATAGAAGGAACCGCCGATCCCGATGGCGATACCAAAGGTAACTGGTTAGATGATGATAGTGATGGGGATGGAATTTCTGATAAAATTGAAACGGATTCTGACGCAGATAATGATACAAATCCAAATTATTTGGATACCGATTCAGATGGTGATGGTATATTAGATCAGGAAGAAGGAACCGCAGATCCAGACGGTGATTCTAAAGGCAATTGGTTGGATGACGATAGTGACGCAGATGGTATTTCTGATTTGAATGAAACCAACGCAGATTATGATGGCGATGGAATCAAAAATTATTTAGACGATGATAGCGATGATGATGAATTAAAGGATGCAGCCGAAGGTGAGTTAGATTTAGATAAAAATGGTAAAAAAGACTTCTTAGATCCTCAATATGTTATCCCAGAAGGTTTCTCACCTAACGGAGATGGTGTAAACGATATTTTCTATATCACTGGATTACGCGTGTACAAGGAAGCTCAGTTTATTGTAATCAATCAGTGGGGTCAAGTTGTTTTCGAATCTGATTTAGGATACGGAAATAATTGGGATGGCACATTTGGTGGTTCCGGTCTGAAGTTTGGAAGTGGTGTGGTTCCAGAAGGAATATATTATTTTGTCTTTAAACCAAATAAATTTAACATGCCGAATATAACAGGCAACATTTATATCAAACCATAATTCTCATAACAGGATGATTATCAATAAAGTAAAAACAATGAAATACGGACTAATACTGTTGTCACTAGTTGTAATATCTACGGCTACAGCGCAACAAGAACAAATGTATACCCATTACGATTTTAATTCCATGGCAATGAATCCAGGGTATACCGGTTCGAAAAGAACCTTGGTAGCCAATGCATTGTCTAGAACACAGTGGACGGAATTACCGGGTGCTCCAAGGTATCAAAATTTTGCCGTGCATTCCCCATTGGTAAACGACTTTGCCGTTGGACTGAATTTCCAAACCGGTAAAATTGGTAAATTTCAAGTGGCAAGTCCATTCAGTGAAACACAAATTGCAGGTAACATTGCTTATCATAAACAATTAGCAGAGGATTTAACCTTGTCCGTTGGTTTACGTTTAGGTGTTTATAACTACAAGGCGGAATTATCTAAAATTAAACTTAATAATGGAACGGATGTAGGGTTTACAAATAACGATTATTCGATTTCAAGTCCTATGACAGGTTTCGGCGCTTATTTGTATTCGTCCAAGTATTTCGTGGGAGTGAGTGCTCCGAGAATGGTGTTTGTAAATCCCGATGTTAGAAACAACTACAACGTGGAATATGCAGCTCAAGTTCACTATTATTTAACAGGTGGGGTTGTATTGGATGCAGGAACGGATTTAAAGATTAAACCCACAACCCAAATAAAATTTACGGATGGGACACCTGTTTTGGCAGATTTTAATGTTCATGCCATATACAAGGATAAATTTAGTCTAGGTGCTTTTTATCGTACTTCAAACACTGCTGGAATTATGGCAAATGCTATCGCAAACGATAACTTTACTATTTTCTATTCTTTTGATACAGTTTTAGGTGATATCGGGCAGTACGTTCGTGGATCACACGAGATTGGTGTTCAGTTTATGGTTCCCTATTATGAAAATAGTAAGGTTCGTGTTCCAAGGTATTTTTAATTAATTATTACATCAACAATGAAATTTTCGAAGTCATATTTAGCCTTAGTTATTACATTCTCCGCTGTTATAAACTTATTTGGCCAAAAATCGCTGGTTAAGGCAGTTTATAATAACAATTATCCTAAAATTATTAATTTGAATGGGGGTAATGTAGAAGCAACTAAAAAGGATTACAACAATCAAAGAGCACTGGCTTTTTCATACTATCAAACAGATCAAGTATCTAAAGCAAATGAGTCTTATAGAATATTATTTAGCAAGTACGCTGGTCAGGTTGACGATAACGATCGTTTGTTCTATGCCTTAAATCAACGTAAAAGCAAAAATTATCGTTTTTCGGATAGTGTTTTGTTAGAGTTAAAAAACACTACCTATAAAGATAAACCATTCTTTGCGGAGCTTAGCTCAGAATTATTCGAGTTATTGCATGCGGAAGAAGAATATTGGTCAGAAAACAATTTCGATTCCTTCTTTGTAATTAAGCCGTTTGCTGCCAATTCTGTGGATGGCGAATTTGCATTAATACCGGATAAAAAAGGGAACGCTTATTTTTCGGCCCAAAAGCAAAGTGGGTTGAAATTGTCTCTGTCTGCTTGGACAGGTAAACCAAATTACGCAATATATTCTGCTAAATATGGAGATAGTAGCTATTCTATGTCTACTCGATCTACCGTAAATGATCCAAAATTGAATCAATATGTAAGTTACGTAGATATTAATACCGGCTGGATTTATATAACTCGAAATGCAAAGAAATTAAATAGCAAAAAGGAAAGAGTTTTGGAGATTTATGCTATTAGACAGAATCCAATTACCAAAGAATGGAAAGAAATTCCATTTCAGTTTAATAATTCTCAGTTTTCAGTTGCTAATTTGGTTATCTCCTCCGATAGAAAAAGAGTGGTTTTTGTATCCGATAATCCAGCAGGTTATGGCAAATCAGACTTATGGGAGGCTCCAATTATTCAAGATGATGAATTTGGATTGAAATTGGGTGAAATGGTTAATTTGGGTTCAGAAATTAATACTTCCTTGCGCGATAACTTTCCTGCTTTTAGTGATTCAGGAATTTTATATTTCTCCTCCGAAGGTCATTTGGGTTATGGTGGATTAGACTTGTTCTATTTTGATTCTGCTGTAGGCGTAATTAATATGGGCTTACCGGTAAATTCCAGTTACGATGATTTTAGTGCTCAGATTCATGATATTCAGAATTGGGGTACCATAACCTCGAATCGAAACGGGAATGATGATAATTATTTCTTTAGATGGTCTGAATTGTTAGAAGGATCTCAAGATGCCAATAATGAAATCGTGGCCCAATTGGTAGATGCAAAAACAGGCTTGCCAATAGCTAATGAATTGGTGGCATTTGACAATATCAACGATGCAGACCCAGCCATTAACCTCAAATCCGATGAACAAGGAATTGTGAAGTTCGATTATGAAATGCCTGAGGGTGAGAATTGTGTATTTCAAATGTCATCTCATCCTTGTGGATATCGTTATGCAATAGTAAAAGATACACTTAAGCAAGGTTCTGTTGGTGAAGATAACAAAATTAAAATAGCGGCAATTCCATACGCTGTAGGCGATGAACTTGGTTCATTATTTGATATCAAGCCCATTTATTTTGAAAAAGGAAAATCTGAAATGACTATAGCCTCGAAAATGGAGTTGGATAGATTAGTGGCTATACTTCAGGATAATCCAGGACTTTATGTTGAATTAGGTTCTCATACTGATTCCAGAGGAACTGCAGAGAACAATTTTACATTATCTCAATCGCGTGCAAAGGCATCATTCGATTATTTAATTTCTAGAGGCGTAAATGCATCCAGAATGGGATATCGTGGATATGGTGAAAGCAGATTGAAGAATGCATGCGCAGATGGCGTTAATTGCAACGAACAACAACATGCAGAAAATCGTAGAACAGAATATGTAGTTAAACGCATTGTTCCTTGCGCTGAAGCAGAAGTAGTTGCGGATAATTCTTCAGCAAGTTCCGATAAAACAGTTACCAATAACTCAAATAATAGTTCATCAGCAACAGGTGGTGGAAAAACAAATACAGGAAATACTGCCAAAAATAACACAAACAGTAATTCGTCTAACAGCAATACGAATGTCGCTGGAGCTGGTAAACCAAATAACACTTCACCTGGCAAAGGGTATGCTAGTAATTCAGCAGCAAATCAAGGACCTATGATTTGCGGTGATGCAGACGGAGATAATATTCCGGATTATTTGGATTCTGATTCTGATAACGACGGATTAAATGATGCAATTGAAGGTAAGGGTGATCCAGATAATGATGGTCTACCCAATTTTATCGATCGTGATAGCGATAACGACGGTATTCCGGATGCTGTTGAAAAAGCTACGGATGCAGATAGAGACGGTAAACCTAATTACATCGATTTAGATAGCGATGGCGATGGAATAGATGATTCGTACGAAGGCGTTGTAGATAGCGATGGCGATGGAGTAATGAACTTCTTAGATTCTGACTCTGATAATGACGGTATATCGGATCGTTATGACGGTGTGGAAGATTTCGATAACGATGGCACACCAAACTATTTGGATTTAGACAGTGACAACGATGGTATATCAGATAAATTGGAAGGTAGAATGGACATCGACAAAGATGGTAAGCCGAATTTCTTAGATTCGGATTCCGATGGCGATACTATTCCTGATTCCGTTGAAAGAGGGAATGGACAATCCCCTGTTGATACAGATAAAGATGGTAGACCTGATTATATCGATTACGATAGTGATGGAGATGGTATAGCAGATAAATTAGAAGCGCCGGCATGTTTGCCTTCAACAGCACCTACCGAAGTGCGATCTAATCCTGTTGTAACGAATAATTCACCGGTTAGATCAAATCCTACCAATAATAGTCCCGCTGCTGCCATTGCCGATTATAACGGAAAATTGGAATTCCGTGTTCAGTTTATCATTTCAAAACAACGTATGAATACCAAGGAATTTGCGGATAAAGGTGTAGGAAGCGTATTTGAGTATTCACAAGGCGGGTATTATAAATACACATCAGATAAAGTATTTAAATCCGAAGAAGAGGCAGCAAATGAGAAAGCGAGATTGCGTTCTTTAGGGTATCAAGATGCTTTTGTAGTGTTATTCCAAAATGGAATAAGAGTGAAATAAATCGCTTTAGTTTCATTTGATTTTAGAGATTCATATTTGATTATAGTAACAAGGGCGCCATATAGGCGCCCTTGTTTTTGTTATGGTAGATTTTAAAAGTTTACAAATTGAGAATGTTTGGCATTTATCAAGTGAATTCGACAACTATCTTACCGAAATATTCAATCTAATCCTCAATCAAATTCAATCCTTCCCATTATTTTTGAACGAATGAAACAAATGCGATTCCATGGTTTTGTGATTTTAGCTTACCTTCTTGCGGTTTGTTTTATTGTATTTCGGAATTTTTTTAGTCCATGGGGCGACATGTTTAATAATGGCGGACATTACTCCCATTATAATAATTATTTGATTTTTAGACAGTCCTTCGGACACTTACTAGATTCAATAAATTTATACATTACCTATCCAAAAGAATACTTCGATCTATATAAATATCCGCCCTTTTTTGCCATGTTAATGGCACCGTTTTACTATATGCCCGTTTGGTTGGGTTATGGAGTTTGGACGGCTATAAATGTTTTTTTACCCCTAGTTGGATTAAGAAATTTAGGATTGCTAACTTCGAAACGAGGGTTAGTTTTGTCTTTAGTTATTTTATCGGAAGCTATCACCGCAGGACTTAATTCACAAAGTAATGGAATAGTAGTGGGGTTGCTTTTACTTTCTTTTAGTGCTGCGATTAAAGAAAAAACCTTGCAGTCGGTTTTATTTATATGGCTTTCGGCGTTCATAAAAATTTTTGGGGTTTTATTTTTCTTGGTTTTTTTATGTTTTCCAAAACAACTTAAGAAAGCTATTCCTCAGGCCTTGAGCTTATTGTTGGTCTTTGCACTTTTGCCTGCGGTGTTTGGAGGTATGGATGCATTGTTCCAACATTATCGAGATTGGCTTGTGTTACTGCAAAATGATTTCAGTATTCATGTGAAATATTCTGTAATGGGTTGGTTGAAGTCTTGGTTCAGTTTAGATTATACTAAGAATACAATAATTTTGATAGGTCTAGTCATCCAGATTTTGCCCTTACTGATTGTATACAAATCAACCAAGAATGCTTCGTTTTATTGGCCTTACGCACTATCAATCCTAGTATGGATGGTGATATTTAATCACATGGCAGAATCAGCAACATATATCATTGCTGTAGTTCCTATTGCCGCATGGTTGGCTTATACACGGATGTTGAATTTGGTTGATTGGGTATTGTTGGCCTTGTTGGTGTTTTTTACGATTTTAGGTCCAACCGATTTGTATCCAGAACATTGGCGAAAGGTAATTGTAGAAACATATCAATTAAAAGCGTTTCCCTGCATTGCATTTTGGTTTTATTTGATAATTAGGTCAGTAATAGGTGACAAACTCTTGCTTGACACAAAAAAATAGGCTACTCCATTTTTGAAGTAGCCTATTATAACTGAAAACAAGCTAAGTTGAGGAATGAGGTTAATAACCGAGTAAACGGTTTAGCTAACTCCGTTTAATTGGATTAATGTCTTGGCTTATTGCCTTTATTAAATCCACCTCTGCGATCGCCTCTATC
>JBJOFM010000113.1:0-2623 GCA_046048755.1 Bacteroidota bacterium
TTAAAGCGCTAAATCACGAACTTAGTTTAACCACAAAACAACCGATTTTAATTGATCCGAGAACTAGAAAAATAGAACTTTTAAAATTGGAATGATATGAAAAATTCAGTAGTTGTTTTCATCATTTGTACCCTTGCGTGTTTATCCTTTAGGGCGCAAACCTATGATTTTTCCTGTATGGAAAGTTATGATTTGGGATTCTTAATCAACCTAGGTTCTGATATAGAAAAAGCTACGTTAAGCGAATTAGGAGACCCCGTTTCACTCAAAGAGGAAATTAGGGCCGGTGAACTTTTACATAATGACATTCTCAAAGAAAATACCCTTATTAATTCAGGTACAGATTGGGAAAGGGTATCCGGAATCCTCCACAAACTTTGTACCTGGATAAAATATCCTAGAGGTTACTCGTATAATATTTGGATCATGACATCTGATGAAATTAATGCGTTTACTTGCGGTGGCAGGATTTATATTACGTCATCAATGCTTAATTTCTGCACCTCAGATTCGGAACTAGCCGCCATTATTGGGCATGAAATTGCACACAATGAGTTATTGCACATTAATGAATCCCTTTCACGTGAAAAAACGGCCCAAAGTATAGGTTCAATTGGAGAGATGGGCTCTCAAATTGGTTTTATCTTAACCACTTCTTTTAATCATAAAAATGAGGTGCATTGTGATTTTTGGGGGATTGACCTCATGACAAAAGGGGGTTATGAAGTTTGCGATGCTGTTGCTGTTTGGAATAGAATGGCCTTGAACGAAGGTCGTGTTGCTATAGATGAACAATTGTTCTCTACCCATCCGTATTCCTCTACACGAAAGACCTGTTGCAAACATCATATTCTTTCAACCTATAATTTGATATGCAAATAATGAAAAAGTCAATTCAAGCAGATAAACTGACGACAAAATTTCCGAACGGGAAGATTGGATTGCATCCATGTACCTTTAGTATAGAGGCCAATACCATGGTTGCTATTTTAGGGCCTTCAGGCTGCGGAAAGACCACCCTATTAAAGACCTTGGCCGGAGTAATTCCCAATTCATCAGGAAAGATAATAATTGCTGGTAAAGAACTTGGAGCCAACTATGAATTACTAAAAACACATATTGGATATGTTCCACAACACGACCATCACGCAATCCATTACGATTTAACCGTCAAGGAATGTTTGACCTTTTCTGCACGTTTACGTTTGCCGGATTTAACACAGGCTCAACAAGACGCAAAAGTGGACTCACTTATTCGCAAGCTGAACATCGAAAAGCAAAAAAATAATTTAATCAGAAATCTTAGCGGCGGTCAACAAAAGCGCGTATCTATTGCCGTCGAGTTGTTAATCGATCCGATTGTATTGTTTCTTGACGAACCGACCTCTCCACTCGATCCTCAGACGATTTCGGAATTCTTAAAAATACTGAAAGGATTAACCTTGAATGGAACCACTGTAGTAATGGTAACCCATAAACCCGAAGATTTATCGTACATGGACGAATGTTTCGTAATGGGTGTTGGAGGGTATTTGGTGTATAAAGGACCACCCAAAAATGTAGTTACTAATTTTTCTAAGGAAAATATTCTTGATGTATATCAGTTACTGGATTCCAATTACGTTTCACATTACGCACAAAAGTATTTTTTGGAAAATCAAGAATTGGAAAACGCTGGGAATTGGAATGATGTAAAACTGAGTAGTGAGAGAAATGTCAACTATTTATCCCAATTTTTATACCTATCATACAGAAATTTAGTTCGTAAAATCAATGCTAGGATAAGCTCCTTGATTACAATCCTACAGGCACCTATCATTGCTACCTTGATGATTTTAATCTTTGAAGATATTGACCAAATTGTCTTATTTTTCATTGCAATTTCGGCTATTTGGTTTGGGACTAACAATGCAGCCAAAGAAATCGTAGAGGAACTTCCATACGAGAAGTACAATACCTCCATTTACGTACGTGAACGCATGTACAACCTTGGAATAATACCATACATTTTGTCAAAAGTGATGATTTTGTCCTTATTAGGTGCAATTCAAAGCTTTCTGTTCATAGGAATTCTTTATTTGAAGTATAAAAATTCCGCTGTTCCATGGGAGAATTTCACCATGGCGTTTTTATGGATGTCCTTTACCATTTTAGTGGCTAGTTTGTTGGGATTGGTCTTATCTGCATTCTCAAAAGACAAGGAACAAGTCATGAGTATTATACCCATTGCATTAATTCCACAAATTATGATTGCGGGTGTAATTGTAAATATCTCAAAACTTACCATAATTGCCCCTGCTAGTTACCTAACCATATCACGATGGTCTACTACCGGACTTGCAAGAATTCAAGCAAATATGGAGAAAAACCCATTGTTTCCAAGCGGGAAAACTATTGCTCCACTTCGTGAAAATATGGGATCCACTTATGAATATGAGTTTGGATTTTCAGCCGAATCAGTTGAATTCGAATACTATGTACTTTTGGCTCATGTGCTATTTTATTTTATTCTCATTTACTTTAAACTAAGAGACCGCGACTTATACCGGGACAATTTCAATAAGTAGAATCTTGATTGTGATAATATAAATAGCTAATTTTGTATAAAACTAATCTATGAAGA
>JBJOFM010000114.1:0-4144 GCA_046048755.1 Bacteroidota bacterium
ATATTTGGATAAACATTATTAATAATTAATGAGTTAAACGGGGTAATGTGGGTGATCCAATTATTTGGATTGTTCCCATAATAGTAATTGTGGACAACAGGAATTGGCTCCATAAATACAACCGAATGTTTATCAATGGGTTTGCTATTTTCCGTTGCAAAGAACACATCAAAGACTTCGTGCTGAATAATAAATTGGCTGTCTTTGTGATGTTGAAAGTGATGTACTAAATGTTTTTTATGCGCATCTGCTGGGTTGGTCTTGTAGATTCTAAGTCGATCCCTAAGCACATAAATCATCCCGTTCTGAATTTCTGCTCTTGCGATGCAGGGGTCATCGGGTCCCCATTGCCCTTTGTTTGGGACAAACCCATGGGAAGCTATTTGGCCATGAATGATTCCAAAAAATGAAAAGGATAATATTGCGAGAAAAAATCGCATAGGGAATAACAAAGTTATCAAATAAGCGCTTGTATTGTTTTAATGGACAATAATTAGGCCATTAAAGTTGTATTTAGGAGCAGGTTAATCGTTTAAAGAAAGATACGATTTTGAGGCTTCTAACGTTAAAATTTGGCAACTTGAAACTGAGATTATCAATTAATTATAAACTCAAAATTTCAGGGAAGAGCTTATTGAAGGGTGTTCTCTTTGGAGTTTGTAGCCGGTATGATATTGGTATTCAATGCTTTACTGACAATTTTGCAAGCTAATTCTACATCTTCACCTTGCAAAAACTTACCCGTATAGCGTGGAGTTTGATCTTTGCGGAAAACATCTGGACTATTACCTGGTATTTCGATTTCGGTGTTATAGAATATTTCCATAGCCTCAATAACTTCTGTTAGGGGAGTATTTTTAAATACTAGTTTACCATCGGCCCATTGTATAGAATTGGCATCAGCAATTTGAGAAACCATTAACGTTTTACCAGAGGCGTCAATTTCAGCTTTCATGTTTTTTGTTAGAATAGCGGTTTCATTGGATTGGTTTTTTACTTCAACTTTTCCATGATGCACAATTACTTTTTGGTGTTTATCGGGGTAAGAAATTACATCAAATCCAGTTCCTAGTACTCTTACAGAACCTTTCTGGCCTTCAATTATAAACGGTTTGGATTCATCTCTGGCAACTTCAAAATGGGCCATACCTACCAATTTTACTTTGCGTTCCTTGCCGTTAAACTCCCAAGAAATTTGGGTATTTTTATTCAGCGTAACGATAGTTCCGTCTTCTAATGTTTCGATTTTGATTTCTGTTGCATTTGTATTTCGAACGCCCGCAGTTAATATCGTTTTTGTATTTTGAACTTTACTCCAAAGTAAGAATCCTCCGGTTACAAGCACAGCCACTGCAGCGGCAATACTTAACCAACGTTTGGTGGAGTGTATTACTTTAAGGGGTTGACTTTGGGTTTGATTTCTATCGGCCAAGAATTTTTTCAAGGCATCTTCCGTATTAACTTCGGATTTATATTGATATTGACCAGTTAGATCCCAGATTTCTTTAAATTCTGGATCTTCGTGCGGTGGCAAGTTATGCGGGTTCATAGATAGCAGTTTGGGGTTGGAGCATTGCCGAAACTTGTTTTTGAATTACAGCCAATGTAGGCATGTACTGAGGGTTTTTCTTTAACCATTCTTCCAATTTTTTTAGTTCGTCAGCCGACATTAATCCAGCTGCATATTTGGTGAGAAGGTTAGATTCCAGTTGTTCTTTCATGGTAAACGCGTTTTCCGGAATGGTATATTCGAGTCTAATACACGGGTTTTATCGTTACCCCCTAAAAAATTTTCAAATATTTTTTTGAGCAAGATTATGTACCTGCTCAATAATACTAACAACAGTTTTTCCATCCGCGGCAGTAGTTTGAATTGGTACATTGAATTTCAATGTGTTAACTACTTCTTGAATAACGTATTCGTGATTGGAAGCGCTTCCTAAATAGGTCCCATAATTATTCGGTAGATTGGTTGGGGGTAGTTCTGGAAGCTGATAATTTTGGATATTACAATAAACGATTTCGTTCATGTATTGTCCGCCAACTTTAACCGTTCCTTTTTCTCCTATTAGGGTTATACTGCTTTCGAAATTTTTTTCAAAAACCGAAGTTGAATACACGAAGGTTCCTTTTCCTTGGCCAGCTTTCCCAAATTCAAAATTAAAATCACCGGCATCAGCAAATTCCGTAAGTGTATGGTGATTAAATTGATGTTGTCTGGAATGAGTGACGTTAATATCGCCTAATAACCAGTATAATAGATCAATGAAATGGCTAAATTGAGTAAATAGGACGCCACCATCATATTTTTGGGTTCCATGCCAATGATTGGGAAGGTAATAACGCTCGTCTCTATTCCACCAGCATTGTACCATTACCTGATAAATGGCACCAAGTTGGTTGTTTTGTATTAGGTTTTTTAGCCACACGGATGGAGGTGAGAACCGATTTTGCATAACACAAAATACTTGTTTACCCGTGTATTTAGAGGCTGCTATGATCTGTTCGCATTCTATCGTTGATAGCGCCATGGGCTTTTCTATTACCACGTGTTTTCCGGATTTTAAGGCTTCGATGGCTAGTGTTGCGTGGGTTCCGTTTGGTGTAGCTATGGTTACAACATCGATGGTTGGATTGGATAATAACTCTACAACCGATTCGGTGGTAATTACATGTGACAAATGTTGAGGCAGTTGAAGAGGATTTACATCGGCAATGATTTTTAACTCTGTTTGCGGGTTTTTTTCAATTTCTTGGGCATGCTTTTTTCCGATGTGGCCATAGCCAAGTAATCCAAAGCCGATAGTATTGTTATTCTCTTGTGACACGTTCTGCATGCAAAAATGCTGAAGTTTTGTCAAAAAAAGTGTTCTTTATCGAATTTGTGCATTAACTGCATTTGGTAATGTGGAAGGTAGAAACAAAATTTGTACCGCAGTAGTATGACGAAAGAAACGGTATTGGTAATAGGTTCCTGCGGACAGTTGGGGACGGAATTGGTAGAATCATTGCGTGGAATCTATGGGGATTCACAGGTTGTAGCTAGTGATATTAAGAAGTCTGATAACCCTGTTTTCGATGGGGGTCCCTTCGAGAATTTGGATATTTTGGATGCCGATCGATTGAGTGAAATACTACAAAAGTACAAGCCAACGCAGGTGTATCATTTAGCAGCTTTGTTGAGTGCAACAGCTGAAAAAAATCCTGAATTTGGATGGAAATTGAATATGGAAGGATTATTTCATGTTCTAAATGCGGCACGCGACACAGGAATTATCAAAAAAGTGTATTGGCCATCGAGTATTGCTGCTTTTGGTCCAAATACGGAGCGATTTAACACACCACAATACGGAGCCATGGATCCAACCACCATTTACGGCATTTCGAAACTTGCTGGGGAGTTGTATGCGCAGTATTATTTCAATCGTTGGGGAGTAGATACACGTAGTTTACGTTATCCCGGATTAATTGGATACAAAAGTGCACCGGGCGGAGGAACTACGGATTATGCGGTTTCTATTTACCATGATGCATTAACCACGGAGCACCATACCTGTTTTTTAAAGCCAGGCACAACTTTGCCTATGTTGTACATGCCCGATGCATTGAAGGCCACATTGGATATCATGCATGCGCCTGCAGAACAGATTAAAATACGCAGTAGTTACAATTTGGCAGGAATGAGTTTTGCTCCCGAAGAAATTGCAGCATCGATAGCTAAAGAAATTCCAAGTTTTACCATTAGTTACGAACCGGATTATAGGCAAGCTATTGCTGATAGTTGGCCTGCAGTGATTGATGATGCCAGAGCAACCGAAGATTGGGGCTGGAAGCCACAATTTGATTTGGATGCCATGACCCAGGACATGCTAAAAAATCTAAAGCCGCAGTATTCTTCAGAAGGATCAAAATAGAAAAAATCGATTTTTCTCCGAATTTGGTTTGAAACTTCGACGTTTATTTGGATAATAAGAGAACTCTTATGTTAAGATACTTTACCAATTGCTTTACCAATTAGCGTGGTAACCGTAGCCCTTTCTACTAAGACTTCCACTAAATCTCCCTTTTGGTAATGTTCGCATGGAAACACGGTAACGATGTTTTGATCGTTTCTTCCCATCCAATCGTCCTTACTTTTCTTACT
>JBJOFM010000115.1:0-2506 GCA_046048755.1 Bacteroidota bacterium
GTAAAGTAGGTCTAAATAATTAAAGTTAGACATCCAATTAGTTCCAAGGTTAAACGTTATAATCAGGGTAGCAAGATAAATGTATTGCTGTTTTATTTTAAGTTCAATTATTGATTAAAAAATTTTAATTTCTGTTACAATACAATAAAAAGCAAATGCAAAATAAATAAAGCGCAAGGGGTAAAAAAGTGGTGCTAACGCTAGAAAAATTAAAATAGTTAGTGTTATAAAGCCAATTCTAGTAATGTTCTCAGAAAATTTTATATAAATAAATGGCAATGTGGAAGTAAATAACCATAATTTAAAAATTATTGAGAAATGAAATGTCGATGTGCAAAGACTGTAATGAAGAAATATTAGCAGCGTATTTATAAGTTGAACACCCCAAAAAATAGTATGGGTTTCTCTGCTGTGTTGAGCAGGTTTAAGAAATGATACCATTATTTCTTTTTAGAGAACCAGGAGAAACGTGTACGGGAGGGAGTTGGATCTTTTTTGGTTTCCAAATCTAATGCTGGAAATGGTTTTGGTTGTTTGTAGTCTGGGCTTGTAGGATCTATCCAAGTTGGCGCAACCGCAGGTTTTAACTTAGGAGATTCTTGAGTTTTGGTTTCGTTGGGCGAGGGTGTACTGGAAATGGTGTTTACCGATTTAGCTGGTTTTGGTGCAACCGTAGTTGCAGTGGCTGACGATGAGGCAGTTTCATTTTCATCGGAGAATGTTTGCTTGTTTGAATCTGAGTCGATAAATGCCACTTTATCATTAAATGCCAAATCCACTTTTGAATTACCAGAGCGATTTAGCAAGGGATTTTCGGTGGATGAATCCATAACCAATGATTCACGTACTTGTTTCTGTAAGGTACTAATCATGGCGGTGAAAACATCTTTTGAATTTCTCACTTTTGCTATTGAATAACAGCCAATCAATCCGCCAATAATATTCATGGCCAAGGATCTTGCATCCATGGTGTTTTTAAATTCACCGGACGCTCTTCCGGTTAGTATGGCACGTTGCAACATGGTTACTTGCATGTCGTGAACATTTTCTAGTTTTTCTCGGAATACTTCGTCGATATGACTCATTTCCACCATTAAGTTGTAGAGGATATCTCCGCGTTTGATGCTTTTCTCTGTTACTTGGTTTTTTTCATGTTCCAGTAAATTGACGATGGTGTTGCCAATATTGGTTTTTATCGATAGCAGGGTCTCCCATTTTTTAGAATAATGAGGTAGCAATATTTCGTCAATTACGGCATATCCCAATTCTAGTTTGTTTGGGAAGTAGTGATAGAAGGCCCCTTTGGTAATTTTGAGACGAATGATTTCTTTATCGGTACGCAGGAGTTCAAAACCTTGGTTCTGTATTGCTTCGAAGCAACGTTGTAATATCAGTTGGCGGGTATTGCTGCTCATATCTGTTTTTGATTGGGCAGCAAATATACCAACCAGTATGTAAAAATGTGTATAACTATGTGGAAAATTTTAAAATACGTTATATATCAATAATTTACCTGTACTTGAATTCGTAAAAAATTACCTTTTTGCTGGTTGTTAGGGTTGGTTTTATCTCTGGTTGTACGGTCGGCCATGTTGTAAGCTGCAACAATTTCAAGATTCTTAGCTGCTTGCCATTCTACTCCAAATTCAAGTTCTTTAACCAAATAACCCCGGGCATCACGTTCCATTTTCTTTCCACCGTTGTAATAATTATAACGGGCGAAAGGTATGATTGTGGTGTTTTTGATTTCCATTTTCCAATTGACTAAAACGTAACCACCGTTGAGTTTTTGCGTTTCTATGCTATCGGTGCTTGGGTTGTATTGGGGACCGAAACCGGTGTTGTATTCAGCACTGAGACCAAAAGGCTTAGGATACAGAATGAAACTGGCTGCTTGTCTTTCGTCGAGGTAGGTTAAATCGGATTTAACTTTCACGTTTTTGGTTAGATTGGCTGCATTTAAGGTGTATAGTCCACTATACATTTGAATTCCAGGTTCGATGATTTGTGAGCCTATTTGAAAAGGATAGGTAAGTCTTGCTACCCAATGTCTGTTATCGTTGGCTTCGGGTTGATTGGCTAATTGACCATTGTATAATCCCAAACCGAGTACGCCGTAATCACCTGAACCTTTAAGTCCGTCGTTTACTAAGGAAGAAAACAATTTGCGTGTTTTCTCGGGGGCCCAGTAGAAAAAAGCACCCATATCGCGTTCGTTAGAAAGGGCGGAGTTGATGGCATCGGAACGGTCTAGGCTTAGTCGATTTTGAGAACTTTGCATGTTTTCGAAACCGAAGGGAACTTTACTTTGGCCCACACGCACACGGTAGGTATTGGTTTTATTTAGACCGATATCGAAGTATGCATCTCTAACTTGGGCGACATTACCGGCGAGGGAGGAAGATAAGGATGAAGCGAAATCGGGCTGGATGTACATGTACACACGTGGATGAATTTGTCCGAACCAGATTAGACGAAGTCGACGAATGAAGAAACCACCATCTTC
>JBJOFM010000116.1:0-3671 GCA_046048755.1 Bacteroidota bacterium
TACAACCCTGAATTTTCTTGTATTTGGGTAATTGTATCGATGATTTGTTGCGAATTTGCCTCGCAAGTTATTCCCACTTGGAATTCCGTTAACAAGTGCAAATATTCAGGAAAAGGATTGATGATGGAAGGCAGCTGGTCCTGTACATAGTCGAAGAATTTATTATTCAACGATAAATAATAACTCAAACCTACATTCTCTGATACATTGATACCCAACCATGCAAATTGGGTGATCGCTGGCAGATGATGTGGTAAAACGTATCCGGCGAAATAGACGGATTCGAGTTTTAAATCCAAGCACCGTTGTTTTAGCGATTTGGCGATATCTCCGTTCCCAACCAATACCAAGGGAATGGAAATCTGAGGCATCGCGTTAATAAGTACTTCCAATCCTCGGCCTTCGTTTAATGCACCTTGATACAATAGAAATGGTTGACTTTTTAGCGATGTTGGCAAGGTTTCTGGCCAATAATCTATGTGGTTTTGGCGGGGCAAGGGCATGTTGCGAATTACTGCAACTTGTTTGTTATAGGTTTTTTGGAAGTAATCAGCCAGTGCATTCCCTACGGTGTAAGCAACATGCGTTTTTGCAAACACCCATTTTTCAACAATTTTCCATACTTTTTGAACTCCGGGTCGCCTTTCAACTTCGGGAACATGAGGAAATAACTCATGGGCATCAAAAAAATGGGTCTTGCCCCGCCATTTACAAACCAAAATTCCTGGAACGGCAGTATCCAAATCGATACTGCAAATAGCATCAAATCGCTGAAAAAATAGGTGAAAAAGAAGTCTCAGATTGTATTCGATATAGAATAATTTGCCCGATTCAAACAGCAGCGTCATCCTAATTTGCTGAAATGATTGCACGGAAATAGCAGCAGATTTTCTTTGTTTCCTACCCACCAATTGGACGGTATATCCTGATTCTGCTAACGTAGAGCAAATACGAATCATGCGTTGGTCATGCACCAAATCATTGGTTACTGTGAAAATAATTTTTTTGGACTTGCTCATTTCACATTGCTTGGGTTGACCGATAGTACCATGTTCTTTTGTTGGCTAATTTTACCTTCGTCCATCAAATTTCTAACAATACTCGTACAATTATTTTGAAGTTCTGTAGGAATCATGCGCAGCAGGTCCGTCAGAGATTGCGGCTTGTTTTGAATTTGTTGTAAAATCCAGTTTTCGGAATAGGAGGGTTTATTTATTTTTCTTTTGCAAACATCGCATTTTCCGCACGAACTATAATTTCCATCGCCCGAAAAATAGCGTTGCCAGAATACGGACCTGCATTGCTCCAAGGATGCATATTCTTTTAATCGCTCCAACGACTTAAGTCGTAACTGCAACAGCTGTTTTAGGGGATTATCATTGATGCTGGGGTACATAGATCGGCCACCACGAAATACAATTTTGGGTAAATCTGTTTGCGGCCAATAATTGATAATTCTTAGCTTCTGTAGATGGGTGAGTTGTCTACGGATTTCTATTTCTGGGAGATGCAATCGTTTTGCTAATGCACTTTCGTTGATTACTGTTGGGAATTCAAATATACCTCCGTGTTGACGCAACAAAATATCCACGGTATTAGCTAAAACATTGGATTGAATTCGTAGGTCATATACTTCTTGGTATGGCGCAATAAACTGAATTCTCGAGGGCATATAGCCCGATTCTAGTAATTGAATTTGATCGCAAACCTCCAAGGCCTTAAGACCTATGCTCACAGTCCTGAGGGAAAGCGAATACTTGGTCGCAACCAAATCAGGTGAGAAAGGAATTGGTTCTATATGGCCTTGACCTGGACTTAGTTGCAATGTGTTGGCGGTTGCATGATAAATTCGTTCTAAATCTATTTTGCTGGGATGTTGCTCACGAAGTTGTTGTTCTATTTCTACCCAGTCTGAAGCCTGATGTAATAAAATGCAATAGCTATCTCCTCCGTCTCTTCCGGCTCTTCCGGCCTCTTGGTAATAATCTTCGGGATTTTTGGGTGGCCGTGTATGGATCACCAATCGAACATCGGATTTATCAACTCCCATTCCGAAGGCATTGGTACAACACATTACCGGATATTTTCCCTGCATCCACTGTGTTTGTCTATCGGATCGGTCTTTTGCCGATAGTCCAGCATGATAGAATGTCGCACGAATACCTTGAGAATGCAGAAATCGGGCATTTTCTTCTGTTTCTTTTCGTGACGATGAAAAAATCAGCACACACCCGTTGGTTCTTTTCAATAATCGCAAGATGTAGCCGCTTTTATTTTCTGTATTAACAGCATAAAAATTCAAGTTAGGCCGATGAAATTCTCCACTAAATACATAGGGGTCTTTCAGTTCTAACTGTTGGATGATGTCTTCTTGGATCCATTGAGGAGCACTTGCTGTGAATGCTGCAACTATAGCATTGGGGATGAAAGTTTTTACTTCTTTAATTTGCCGATAGGAGGGCCTAAAATCTTGGCCCCACATCGAGATACAATGTGCTTCATCAATTACCAAAAGTTTGATATTGAGGTTGGGCAGATATTCACGAAAATTGGTTGTTTCCAAGCGTTCTGGGGATACATATAACAGTTGGTAATGGCCCTGCAATGCATTCTCCATCATTTGTTTAACCTCTTGGCTATTATATCCAGAATGAATAGCGGCAGCTCGTATTCCGCGTCGTTTTAGCCCTTCAACTTGGTCTTTCATCAATGCAATCAAAGGGGAAATAACAAGTGTTACGCCTCCAATTACTAACGCCGGAACTTGGAAGCAAATACTTTTACCTCCTCCAGTAGGAAGGAGTGCTAATGTTGATTTACCATTTAGAATTTGCTGGATTACTGGTTTTTGATCGGGTCTAAAATCGGAATACCCCCAATATTTTTTCAGTATTTCGATAGCATTTTCCAAAGGTTGAGTTAGCTGAGATTAATAAATTAACGTAAATCCTTCTGTGTAAATTGTCTGGAAGTATTTCAATTCAATGTTCGATTTGAATCAGGAACGGGTGTATTGGAATTTATGAATTGTTAACCTCGTCACGAAAATTCTGAATGGTTTGGTGTATGGATTTGAAGAATTGATTTCGTTGTTTTTCTGCAACTTTACTTAAAAGAGTGCTTTTCGACATAATAATGTTTAGCCAGGATTCCGTAGTTTCATTAAAAAAGCGGTTATTGCTTCGAGCAAAATTGAAGGTATTATAGCTAATGTAGCTTGCTTGGTGACTATCGGAACGTAAGAAAACGGTATTGTTTCCAATCATTAAATCGCTAGCATACAAATCGTACGGGGTTTCCATTATTTGATTAGTCACGGGGTTGAATTTTTTCCCTTCTTCGGCTTGTTTGGCCGCCATCTTTAAAATCCCATCGCAATCGGCAAGGATTTCTAATACCGTTTCTTTTTCTTCAAAAAATCCGGCTTCCCAATAGAATCGAATTTGTTGTAACGTACTTTTTAATGTGTCTTCGTTCCAAATTTCGGTGGTAGGAACGCTCATGAACATTTCACGGACTTTGGGCACGGCTTCCATCCATGCATCGGGTAACTGCGTTTCTTCTACTTTTCTGCCTTGTAGGGCAACGGAATTTAGCAAACTTTTATTCCAATAAACCATTTTGAAACGCGCAAGTTTGGCAAAGAAAAAGTGGTAGAATACCGGTAAATC
>JBJOFM010000117.1:0-3326 GCA_046048755.1 Bacteroidota bacterium
TGTATTTCGGAAGTGTGGATACGATTTTTTCGAAAAACTGTGCGCTGTATTTATCGTCAATTAGCACCGAAGCATCGTAATCGGAGAGCCCGTAATTGTTTGTAAAACGAGAATACATGGATCTCGGCAGTTCTGGCATGGACTCTCTTACGGAATTTAAAATATCATCTGATATAATGGTTGGCGGTAAATCCGGTTCGGGGAAATATCGGTAATCCGTTACTCCTTCCTTTTTACGTAAACTAAAGGTGGTTCCAGCCAATCCATTAAACCCACGGGTTTCTCCAACAACAGAACCTCCATTATTTAATATTTCGGCTTGTCTATGAATTTCAAAATCAATAGCCCGTTTCACATTTGATATCGAGTTCATGTTTTTAACCTCAACTTTGGTTCCAAATGTAGGGCTGCCAATGGGACGAATAGAGACGTTTGCGTCGCATCGAAGACTTCCTTCTTCCATGTTGCCATCACAAATTTCTAAATATCGAACCAATCTTCTTATTTCGGAAACAAACGCATAGGCTTCTTCACCGGTTCGGATATCCGGTTCACTAACAATTTCAATCAAAGCAGTACCTGCACGATTATAATCTACTAACGTATCGTATAGGTCTTGATCATGCATGCTTTTTCCTGTATCCTCCTCCATGTGAATTCGAGTTAATCGAATGGATTTTTCAATACCATTGGAAAGCTTTATTTCCACTGTACCTCCAACACATAATGGCGTATCAAACTGAGTAATTTGGTATCCCTTTGGTAAGTCTGCATAAAAGTAGTTTTTCCTTGCGTAGCGATTATATCGTGTTATATCACAATTCAATGCTAAGCCAATCATAATCGCCTTTTCAACGGCTGCTGCATTATGCAGGGGTAGGGTGCCAGGATGTCCTAAACTAATCGGCGAAACCTGAGTATTGGGTAAAGCACCATATTCTATGCTATCGGAACTAAATGCCTTGCTTCGCGTTTGTAACTGTACGTGAATCTCCAAACCAATAACGGCTTCGTATTTACTTTCAGGGTTCATTTCTACAAAGATAATAACACAGGCTGTTTTAAACGATATTAATCAACTTTTGATTGTAACTTTGACGAAGGCAGTCCGCTCTATCGATCCATGAATTTGGGTAGGAAAGTCCGGGCAACAAAGGGTACCGTACTTCCTAACAGGAAGGGATGAGTCTTGTAAAAGATTCGTTACAGAAAGTGTCACAGAAAATATACCGCCTTGTTTACAAGGTAAGGGTGAAAAAGCGGGGTAAGAGCCCACTGATAATGTAGTGATACATTGTCCGACAAACCTTACGGGTTGAAAGATCAAATAAACCTGGATTGAAGGGTTACCCGCCCTAATGCATTGCATGCCAGGAGGGTAGATCGATACAGGCACGGTGTGAACCATGTCGCAGATTAATGATAGAGGCCAGAAATGGCACAGAACCCGGCTTATAGGACTGCCTTTTTTGAAAAAAAACTTAATAATACCTTGACACGAGCGTATTTATTTTGTACTTTTGCACCACGTTTGATAGGAAAACAATTGTTGTTGTTTGAATATCATAAAAGCGAGAATAGCTCAGTTGGTAGAGCACAACCTTGCCAAGGTTGGGGTCGCGAGTTCGAGTCTCGTTTCTCGCTCTAAAGCAAAATCAAAAGCCCCGGAAACGGGGCTTTTCTATTTTATAACCTAACCTGCCATAAATGTAAATTAATTGAAATAAAAAAGGCGCACCTTCCGATGCGCCTTCCTAACTATTTAAATTGAATAAATTATCTGCGTTGTTTTGTTTTTTTGTCGATTCCAGATGATGGTAAACGATTATACTTTTTCTTGGCATTACCAGTGGGAGCACCGATACGTACCATAGCACAACGGAAACCTAAGTTTGACTGACTCAAACTTTCTTCAAGGAATCTGCGTGTTCCTGGAGAAGCGTAGTACAAACGATCACTCCAAGAAGCACCTTTGTAAACACGAGCTTTATTATTGATTAATGATGTTACACCATAATCATAGGTCATTTCACCTGAATTATAGTTTAACTCATCCTTGAAGCCCATATTGTCTGCTTTCTTATAGTTTCTACGATTTACGTTTTCTGCTTCGGTAACATCGCGGTACGTTAAACGACCCAAACTATCTTTATCAACAATGGCACCATATTGATCCAAAACCAATGTCTTGAATACATTACCACGGAAAGGCATAAATTCATCGAAATCCTCCAATGACAATGGGCGATAAACATCCATAGTCCATTCTGCTACGTTGCCTTCCATGTTATATAAACCATAGGAGTTTGGCCAGTAGCTGTAAACTGGGGTAGGAACAAAACCAGCATCGTTCAAACCACCTGCAATACCACCCATATCGCCTTTACCTACCATGGCATTTAAACGAATCTTTCCGCGATCGTTTTCTTTTTGATCCTTGATTCTAACGGTGTAATCGGTCCAACCATAAATTTTCTTCTGGTCGATGTTGGTAAAGTTTACTTCACCGATATTGTTTTGTGAAGCATATTCCCATTCAGCCTCTGTAGGTAGACGATATTCGGGTAACAATATACCATCTTCCATAATCGCTTTTTGTCTACGTTGGTCTTTATTCTTCTTTTTACTGTAGTCCTTCAAGGGTGACTTTTTGTTTTTGGAAACAAAATCAAACTGGTTAGCTAAATAAGCGCGTGTATTGAAGTTGTTATCGTCAACCGCATCGGTTTCAATTTTAAAAATTACAATACCTTCACGATCCAAGATATATTCATTTACACGATCTGTACGCCATTGAGCGAATTCAGATGCTTGCTTCCAACTAACACCCACCACTGGATAATCTTTGTAAGAAGGGTGACGGAAATAATATTCAACGAAAGGTTCGTTGAATCCTAAATTCCTTCTCCAACATAATGAATCAGGAAGAGCCTTTTGATAAACCTCGGGGTAAGATACAAATGTTCTTCCTAACCAGTAAACATAATCTTTGTACTGTTGGTTGCTGATTTCAGCTTCGTCCATGTAAAAAGAATTTACGGTAACGGTTCTCTCGGTGTTGTCATTGTTGTGTAAAAGGTCGAATTCCGTAGAACCCATAGTAAACGAACCACCTTCAACCAAAACTAAACCTGGGCCAGTTTCTTGACCTTTGTACTTAGGGTTGTAAAAACCGCCCCACTTGGGATCATTGTAAGTCTGACCTGTAGTCTTACTTACCGGTTGGCGTGCACATCCAGCGAATCCGATTATCGCTGCTGCGGCCATCATCCATGCATTGTTTTTCTGTAACACGGTGTGAATTATTTGTTTATTATAACGACAGA
>JBJOFM010000118.1:0-11451 GCA_046048755.1 Bacteroidota bacterium
CAGCGAACAATGTGGAAGGCCCATACAATCTGCGATTCGCCTATACCGATAACAATGGATGTAGCGATACAGAAACCTACAATGTATCGGTAAGGAATCAGCCAGAGATAACCATCACCACACCCGATCCGGCTCAGGCCTGCGAAGGAACTCCGTTTGCTATTCAGAGTAAAACGAAATACGCCAATAACAAGGTGAAATGGTCGAAAGATGCTAGTGTAGATGGTTCCATCGACAATCCATTCAATGAAAATATCAATTTCCAAAATGGAAGCAATGATGCAGCAGCCGGTATAGTGAAGTTATTTGTGGCCACAGAACCAATAACAAACGATGTTTGTCCACCAGCACAGGATACAATAACCATTTTATTGCATAAATATCCTGTTGTTGATCCATTATCTTCCATAAATGGCTGTATTCCTTTAAATACAAACTGGTCAGCTATTGAGAAGTCGGGTATTCCACAATCTCAATTAGCCTATCATTGGGATTTTGGAAATGGAGATACCTCCAACCTGCAGAATCCTACCAATATTACCTATAATGTTCAAGGTAAATACTCCGTAGCGTTGAAAGTAATAAATACTGCGGGTCCGTGCATTACTACCAAATACGGTATTAACAATGTGGAGGCATATCCAATTCCTAATGCTTATTTCTCTACTGATCCGCCATTTAAAACTACCGTTGCATTACCGAAATTTAGAATTATAAATCAAAGTACCATAGCTGCTAACCCATTTAATCCCACTTTGAATTATAAATGGGATTTTGGAACAGGCAATGCCAACGATACTTCTACTGCAAGAGAACCGAGGTTTGCCTACGGAAAGGATACTGCTACCTATAAAATCCAATTGATTACAACGTCAAACCATGGTTGTTCAGATACATTTGTTCAACCCGTTTATATTGGTCCAGATATCATTGTCTTTATTCCCAATGTATTTACTCCGGATGGGGTAGGACCTGCAGTAAACAATAGATTTACAGCAACCGCTCAGAATTATCTAAAAGGTACATTGTACGTGTATAATCGCTGGGGAGAAATCTTGCATAAAAGTGAAGATTTGCAGACTGGTTGGGATGGAAATAGTAACGGTGTAGTTTGTCCTCAGGGAGTATACGCATACTATTTAGAGTTGTACTCGTTAGACATGAAGAAATTGGAATTCAGAGGTACTGTAACATTGTTGAGGTAATTACAAAAGTTACCGTGATAATTGTAATTACTCTAATAACAGAGATTATTGAGTGATTTTATCCATTGGTTTTAAACGAGAATCATTCAATCTCAATAAAAGTACAAATCCAATAGCAAAAAATACAACCAAAGCCAATACCGAATTCTGCATGCCTCGTTCGGGTGAATGCTGCTCCACATAAGCAAAAATAAATAGCCCGATTACCATGGCGAATTTCTCGGTAATGTCGTAAAAACTAAAGAAAGATGCAGTATCAACCGTGTTTTCTGGTATTAATTTGCTGTACGTACTTCTACTCATGCTTTGAATTCCACCCATTACTGCGCCTACAAAAAAGGCAAGCACATAAAAACCCTCTTCCGATTTATATTCAGCGTCAACCCAAGCGCCAATACAAATAAATACCCAAACTATTAAAGTAACCAATAAACTGAATTTGTTACCACGTTTTTTAGATACCCAAGAAAAGAAATAACTTCCAGCTATTCCTACAAATTGAATGATTAATATAACGGGAAGCAATTTATCGGCTTTCATATTTAAAAACTTCGCACCAAAATAGGCAGCAACCAACATCACGGTTTGAACTCCCATAGAATAAAACCAAAAAGAGGTTAAATAAACTTTGATACTACGATTGTGTTTTAACTGGCCCCATACTTTTTTGAGTTCATGAAAGCCTTTGAAAATAGAATCTCCGGTATGTTTTCTTGAAACCTCTGGAACTCGAGCAAAGAATATTTGCGCAAAACCCACCCACCAAACGGCTACCCCTAAAAAGCACAGTCGTGTGGCTTCGCCTGTAGTAAGCCCTATTTTCTTAGAAATAACTTGAATAAAAATCAAGCATAGAATCAACATGGTACTACTACCAATATAGCCCATAGAGTATCCTTTTGCTGATATTTTATCCATTTCTTCAGCTTCAGCAATATCCGGTAAAAAAGAATTGTAAAACACCACACTGCTCCAAAATCCCAAACTTGCTAAAAATATAGCACCTAACCCCCAACTTAGCGTACTTGCATCCGATGTTAAAAAATATAAACCAGCACAACCAGTTGCCCCCAAATAACAGAAGAATCGCATAAATTTCTTCTTGTTTCCTCGGCTATCAGCAATTCCACTCAGTAAGGGTGACGTTATACAAATAATAAAAAATGAAAGGGCTAAGACGTAATTACTAATCACCGTATTTTTAAAAACACTACCAAAGACCTCCACATTATCATTGATGATAGCGCCTGAAACAGGATCCTTAACCGTTGTAACCGCAGTATAATAAACCGGAAAAATAGCCGACGAAATGACTAAGGGATAAACACTATTTGCCCAATCATAAAAGGTCCAAGCATTCAGGATTTTTTTATTGTTCTTTTCCATCGAAGGGCGCAATTTACCCAAAAAATGGAACTTGTATGTAAAATTAAAAAAATCCTTTATGCGATGAACTTGCGCTCTTCGTGATTATTCCACTTGGATTCAGCAATTTCACGCGTTATAACCAAGGCTTTGCTTTTCTTATCAGATGGTGTTTCGTACATGAATTCTTGAAAAACACTTTCGCAAATACCACGAAGTCCACGTGCCCCTAATTTATTTTCAAAAGCAATGTCAACCATATAATCAATAGCATCGTCTTCTACTGTAAGAGAAATACCATCTAAAGCAAACAAATGCTGGTATTGTTTCAACAATGCATTTTTCGGTGTGATCAATATTTGTTTTAACGTAGTTTTATCCAGCGGTTCAAGCGCTGCTAAAACCGGTAGTCTACCAATTAATTCAGGAATTAAACCAAATTTTTTCAAATCTTGGGGAGTGATTAAACTCAACAAACCCATTTCTGAAATCTCTTTATTATCCGCTCGTCTAAATCCAACTGCATTGTTTTGGACTCTACGACCAATAATGTCTTTTACACCATCGAAAGCACCACCGCAGATAAACAGAATTTGACTAGTATCTACTTTAATATATTTTTGATCGGGGTGTTTTCTGCCGCCCTCTGGTGCCACATTCGCAATCGTACCTTCCAGTAATTTTAGTAGACCTTGTTGTACTCCTTCTCCACTTACATCACGTGTGATCGACGGATTGTCGCTCTTTCTTGCGATCTTGTCGATTTCGTCTAAATAGATTATGCCACGTTGCGCTTTTTCAGCGTCATAGTTGGCTACTTGCAGTAATCGAGAAATGATACTTTCTACGTCTTCACCAACATAGCCAGCTTCCGTAAGAACCGTAGCATCAGCAATACAGAAAGGAACATCCATGATTTTGGCCAAAGTTTTCGCCAATAAGGTTTTCCCAGTTCCCGTCTCGCCTATTAGAAGAATGTTGCTCTTTTCAATTTCAACCTCGGAATCCGAGTTGGATTTATTGTTCAATCTCTTATAATGATTGTAAACGGCAACACTCAATACTTTTTTTGCCCAATCTTGCCCAATAACGTATTGATCTAAGTGTTCTTTTATTTCTTTGGGCTTGAGTACTTTACTCAGATTTCCATCTGCGGTTGAATTGCTTTTTGTTGGTTTGGAATTTTCTTCTTGCTTACCAGATTTTTTCGGCGCAACGATACCTTCTGCTACCAGTTCTTTTTCTAGGATTTTTCCAGCTTGATCAACACAATGGTTGCAAATATTACCTTCTAAGCCCGAAATTAACAATTCGGTTTCGGACTTTTTTCTCCCACAAAAGGAACAACTTTGCTCCTTATTTTTCATAGTGTTTTATTTAGCTCTACGACTCAATACTTCATCTATCATGCCGTATTCTTTGGCTTCATCGGCAATCATCCAATAGTCACGATCGCTGTCTTTTTCAACTTTCTCATACGGTTGACCGCTATGATGAGCGATGATATCGTACAACTCTTTTTTAAGTTTTGAAATCTCTTTGTAGGTGATTTCAATATCTGAAGCCTGACCATTTGCTCCACCTAAGGGTTGGTGAATCATGATTCTTGAATGGGGTAGAGCGGTACGTTTCCCTTTTTCCCCAGCACACATTAATACCGCACCCATACTTGCTGCCATACCTGTACAGATGGTTGCAACATCCGAACTAATGTATTGCATGGTGTCGTAAATTGCTAATCCAGCGTAAACACTTCCACCGGGCGAATTAATGTAGATTTGGATATCGCGGTTTGGATTGGCACTTTCTAAAAATAATAATTGCCCCATGATGATATTGGCAACATCATCATAAATTGGAACCCCTAAGAAAATGATACGATCCATCATCAAACGTGAGAAAATGTCAATCACGCTAGCATTCATTTGTCTCTCTTCGATGATATTGGGCGTTAAACCATAAATTCCACCTGCGTGCTGCGAAACGATTTTTTCATATTCCTCAACGCGGAGACTATTAATGCCTAAATGCTTGGTAGCGTATTTTTTAAATTCTTTTCCGTGATCCATAGGGTTGATATTATTGTCTAAGTAACAAATCTAACGAAGTTTGGTTCTAATTATTCACCGTGAGCAGCTTTGTGCTCATTTATATGTTTGAAGTAACCATCAACATCGGTTTTCAATGTTTTCATGGTAACCATTTCCTTTACTGCATCGTAAGCCTTGCGATAAATAACACGATCCGACATTTGCATTACAAACTCACGGTCCTGTAAACGTTTAGCTACGGTCTCTTCTAAGAATTGATCCATCATGCCAACGGTTAAACCATATTGACGGTACATTCCAATAAAGTAAATTCTAGCTTCTTCACGAATATCCTCAGCCGAAGCCTCTAATTTTTGATCTGCAGCAATCTTATCGATAACTAATCTACGTTGAAGAGCGCTTTTTTCTTCTTCGTACTTCTCTTCAATATTATCAAAATTGTAATCTTCACCTTTGGTAGTAATCAACCAACGCTTTAAAAATGCATCGGGTAGGGTAATGGGGTGCTTTTCCAACAGTAAATGTCCAATTTGGTGATCTAACCATAAATCGGCCTCATTTTTATAATATTGGATTAAGTTGTTTTTAATTCTCTCTCTATACTCCTCTTCATTGGCTGGAATATCATCTCCAAACAATTGTCTATAGTATTCCTCGTTCAATTCAGCTTCGGTACGGCGTTTGATTTCTTTAATTTCTACTTGGAAATTGTCACTTAAGTCGGCTACACCTTCTTTTGCAATGGCCAACGTGCTAGAAATCACGGTTTCGTTGTTATTCAACAAATCTTTTAAATTGGCTGTTACAACATCACCAACCTTTTTACCGATAAAGGCTTTTTTCAATTTTGCGTTCTCCACTAAATTTGGAACAAAGCTAATTTGCTTCTCTGCGATACCGCCTTCCAATGGATTTCCGTTGTCACCCAATTCAGTAACGGTGGCATAAACGATGTCTTCGTCTTCCGATTTTTCAACATCCTCTAACTTGCCATTTCGTCTGCGACTGTAATTAATATCATCCGTAACTTCTTTTTCACCAACTTCAATTTCAAATAAATCTAAGTTATCCTTTTTACTCACGGCAAACTCAAATTGTGGTGCCAAACCTAAGTCAAACGCAAATTTAAAGTTCTCTGAATTTTCTATATCCAATTCACTTTCAACTTTCTCACTAGCGATAGGATACCCTAAAATATCAAGTTTCTCATCGTTGATATATTTATTCATGGCATCGGTTGCCAATCGTTGAATTTCATCAGCCAAAATGTTTTTGCCGTACATTTTATTGATCATTCCCATCGGAGCTTTGCCCGGTCTGAAACCTTTAATGGCGGCTCGTTTTTGTAATGATTTTATTTCTTTTTCTACAGATTCTTGATAATCAGATTTGTCGAGTGCAATGACAACTGTAGCGTTTAGATCATCGTGTTTTTGAAATTCGATATTCACAGGATTGTATATTTTTAGATTTGTCCATAAACAACACAACCCCTTGCAGGGTTGTATTGTTTCGGTGGTGCACGCGGAGGGACTCGAACCCACACACCTTGCGGCGCCAGATCCTAAGTCTGGTGCGGCTACCAATTACGCCACGCGTGCAAGATTTTTCTTAAAATCGGAGTGCAAAGATAATATCTTTTTGTTGAATTTGAAAGTAAGATTTTAATCGAAGTTATTAAAAGGTTTTAACGGTGTAGGATATAGCCTTTTTCGATTTCAAAACGATGGAAACCGTTATTTTGTCACCCGGGGTGAATAATACGTCTCTGCCGTTTTTGTCTTTACTCATTTTCTGCGCGATTTCAGGAGATTCAATCAATTTCCAGGTTAACATTGGCAGTCCAATATCAGAGCCGGTAATCGGGTTGACTTCTACCGGTAGTACACCGAGTTTTTCTGATTTTAACGTTACGGTAGCTCCTGAAAAGTCTTGTAAACTGCTATAGCTCCATACGTCGAATACCAACATAGCAGGAGAAGCACCTGCCGCGGGCCACGATAAACTATGGGTTTTCCAATATCCGGAATCAATAACGGGTTTTTCATTGTCCGCAATCCAAAATACAGAATTGTTTTCGGTACAGCCCACACCGAAATCATTGAAAGCTGGATGGATGATCATTCTTCGAGTTAGCATCCCGGTAGATCCTTTATCGGCCATCAAGGCGGTTGCGCTTTGTGCGGGGTTTGGTTCCATTACTGCCATCCCCAACTCGGCGGTCATGGCAGCCAAATCGGTGTAACAAGCATGTGTTTCTGGTTTGAGGGTTTGTGTAAATACTCCTTTGTTGCTATAAACTAAAGAAGCTTCTAAACAACCTTTTACCTTAAATGGATCTACGGAAAGAGCCAACAAAGCTCCTGAATTTTGACGGAAATAATTTAATCGATTAGCTACCTTAATTAAAGTAGAATCGGGCAATGTTCCTGCCTCACAATCTTTCACATTGCCTGTCCAACCCGTTGCTACTATTTTCTTGGTCTTGCTACCTTTTACAGGAATAGCTGAAATTTTACTGCCTTTAAAACGAAGTTCAAAATCGGCCATAGCAATTTTTTCTTGGTAACTAACAAGGTCCTTAGGTAAAGAAATTCCTTTGTCTTGCCATTGATAATATATTTTCCAAGCCAATTCCATTTTGCCTGATTTTACACAGGAATCTACCGCTCTACCATACAATTTCGTTCTATCTTGTTTTAATAAGGCGTTTTTTGGGAAATCTTTGATAACGCTATCGCTAAATCGTAGAATACGTTCCCACTCGTAATACGGAATTGGTTTTTTCGTCCAATCGTTGTATATGTTAAGTCGATGTTGTCTAAACAATTTGTTTTTGGGGTATTTCGAAATAGCTTCATCCATTAACATTCCTACCAATCGTCTACTCAATTGTTGGGGAGGCGTAGATAAAATAGATTCCAATTGCTTTTCACCGAATACGGGAATTTTATAATACTGGCAATACCATTTCTTAAAGTAAAACAGGGTAGCCGTGGGATCGTTTTTCCCTAAGAAGTATTCCAATCCTCTAGCAGCAAATCCGATGGAGTCAACCAATAAAAAAGGATCCGATTTATTTACCGATTTTCGAGAAATTAAATCTTGTTTTCTGCTGTAAAAGTCTAAGTGGAAAATTTCCGCATCGGCAAAGTTCTTTTCATAACAGGCTCTTCCAATTCGATTTAAGAAATAAGCGTTTTGCTGATGCAAGAAAAATGAATCCGATGGGAAATAATACAAGCCTTTTTCCAAAAGATTGTTATAGATACTGCTTAAGCCGGTTTTTTCCTTGGTTTTAGATAATGCTGTAGATATCATTTGCTTTTCCCAAGCTAGTAACTTAATGTTTTTCGAAAACACTTCTAAACCCATTTCACAATAATAAATAGCACTATCGCCTTGCTGCTTTTTTAAATAGTAATCGGTTAAAACTTCAAAGGATTCCCGAACGTACGATTGGGGATGTAGCCCTTTCGAATTGGCGCCAAAGTTCCATTGTGCAACGGTTCTCATGGTTCTTACGGCATCGGCTTCATCACCTTTTAAATACTGGCTGTAACCCATCATGCCAAAAGCTACCGTATCTCCCGTTAAATCGTAACTGTTTCGATACATTTGAACGGCTTGAGAATATTTTTTTTGCGCATAATTGGCCAGTGCCTGTTGGTTGTTGTACAAAACAATGGGCTTCATAGCTTCTACGTACGTAGCGTAAAAAATATTTTTATCGTCATATTTACGAGCTTTTACAGCGCTTTTAACGGCGTCTTTGGCGTAATTGACATCGCCTTTGCTGTATTTGCTCATTTCGCTCATTTGAAACTCCGCAATCGCCTTGATGTAGTATAATTCGTAATCATCGCGTTGTTTCTCCAAGCCTTTTGCTGCAATTTTTTGAGCCGCCGACCATTTTTTCGCCTGGTAGGCTTCTCTGGCTCTCATTACATATTTGCTCTGTGCTTGTAAGTCTGCAAATAAAAATCCTACTAAAAACAAGATGATTGTTGATGTTAAACGAATAAATGACACAGTTTTAATTGATTTATTTACCATAGCAATTGCCTTTTGTTAAAGGTTGAACAATATTAACGATGAGAGTGAGTTGTGATTGTATTCAATATGCACAACTTTTGCCAATCAAGCAGTTTTGAAATTTGAAACTAGCGCAGCAGCGTGAAGTTTGTTTTTACCATTTTCCGAAAGGTATCGTTGCCAATCAATTCGATTAAACAGATGTATACCCCTTCGATTGCGGGTTCACCCATGTAATATCCATCCCAACCGCCGTTAATATCATCGGTTTCGTATAGTTTCTCTCCCCAACGGTTGTAAATTTTCATATTCATTTTTGCATATCCCTCTAAGTAGGGTTTGAATATATCATTTGGAGCCGCATCGTTGGGGGTAAATGCATTGGGTACATGCACAATGGGTGGACAGCTGTCTATTAGATTTACATCGTCTGATGCCTTACACCCGTCTGCTGATGTAACTACTACTGTGTATTTGCCGGCAACTTGAGTAAACAAGGTTTGGCCCGTTTGTCCTGAATTCCATTGATAGCTATACCCAGTTCCAGCACCTGCATTCAGTGTGACCGCTGCGTTTCTACATACAAATTTATCTGGTCCTAAATCAACGATAGGAGTTTCGCCCACCCGAACCGTTACGGTTTTGCTGCTGCTGCCACACTTTGAATATACTTTTACACTGTATGTTCCCGCCTTGTTAATGGTGAACAATCGTTTGGTTGTGTCTTTTCCGCTTAAATTCACATCCGAGGAAGTCCAATGATAGCGATACTCGCGGTAATTATTTCCCGCATTTAGATTGATGGAGAAATTAGCATTACACACTATAGTATCCCTCATTGGAATCGGATCAAATACATTGTTTATAATTAGTACGTATAGCCCTTGTGTTTTTTTTGATCCATCCGAAAAAGTAGAGGTACATTCCGTGTAAAATAACCCAGTGTCAGGATAAGTTACTGGCGGTTGTCGTAATGTTGATGTAGCCGGAGTGCCTCCTTGAAATTTCCAGTCCCATGCCACGGACGGTAAACTTCCAGGTTCGTTAAACTCCTGATAGTTAATGCTGCTGCCTTTGCAAATAATAAGCTGAGGCGTTTGAGCCAATAGGTTGTGGCTGATTGCTAGAAATACAATCCATGTCAATCGACGTAAAAGACGGTACATGATATTTTAAATCCTTCGCAAGTTACAAACTATACGTGTATTTATTGTTAGTTTTTCGACTTTATTACATAGGCGTTATTTATTAGTTTGTGTTTTTTTGCGGGTTCTTTTCATGGCTAATTAATACGTTGTGTTGCTTTTCTTAATTCCTTCGATTTGCCAATAGGATAGGGGGACCTCCGTCAAAAGGATTGTCATATCTACCAATACTCTTTGCCCCCATGCCGCTGGCTCGTTTGATGGCATGATCCCCAAAACGATTTCTAATCTTGTCCATCGCTTGGTATAAATTGATAAGTTCTTCGCTGTCTTCAAATAAGTTTATTTGCAGTCCACCTCCCGCTAAATCACTGAATCGAAGCCCGATAAGTCGAACCAATAGTCTCCGATTGTACAACCGTTCAAACAAATCCAAGGTTTTAGGAATCAAAACATGATCCGCAGACGTATAGGCAATTTTGGCCTGTAAGGAATGGGTGTTGAAATCGCTGTAGCGTATCTTAACCGTAACACAAGAACATACTTTGTTCCCTTTGCGTAAATGATAGGCTAGATTTTCCGCCATCGCGCTAAGAATTAAACGTAACTTCGGTATATCAATGGTGTCGCGTTCAAAGGTGCGCTCTGTTCCTATACTTTTTCGCTCGTGAAAGGGTTCCACTTTGCTGTGGTCTATACCTTGAGCTTTCTTCCATAATTCTACCCCAGGCTTGTGCAAGGTTCGTTCCATCAGCTCCATGGGCATTTGCTGCAAGGTGTGTATGTATTGGATGCCCAGATTTCTCAACGTTTTATAAGTCTCCGTGCCCACTCCCGGAATTTTTCGCACCGATAATGGAGCTAAAAAGTCTTTTTCTGTACCCGGTTCTATCTTTCGTTGACCTGCAGGCTTGGCTGTTCCTGTAGCGATTTTACTAACTGTTTTGTTGATAGAGACCCCAAAACTAATGGGTAGCCCAGTCTCTTTCAATATTTTATCTTTTAGATGCATTGCCAATTTCCAAGTACCAAAAAATTTCTCCATGCCCGTTAGATCTAAATAAAATTCATCAATGCTGCTCTTTTCATAAACCGGTACCTCCTCGGCAATAATCTCTGTAACCATTTTGGAATGATCGCTGTACGCTTGGGAGTCTCCGCGAAGAATAATAGCTTGCGGACACAATTGCTTGGCTTGTTTCATCGGCATAGCACTGTGAATACCAAACGACCGCGCTTCATAACTGCAACTTGCCACAACCCCTCGGTCGCTGTTGCCCCCAATAATAATTGGCTTACCCTCCAGCGAAGAATTCCGCAACCGCTCAACACTTACAAAAAACGAATCCAAATCCATGTGGGTAATAACTGATTGCATAAGAATAGTAGAAATAAATACTTTGATAATAAAATTGACAAATTTTCGTCAATAATATAATCAAAAAAATCGCACTAAGCAATATAGAAAAGAGAATTTTGTAAAAAATGCAAAAGATGTTGAATTGACAAGGTTAACCAAAATGGTTACAAGTTCGGGCTAAAATAAAGTCAGCTGATCCGGGAGTAACCGAAATGATTTCCGGTGATGCTCACAAGGCCCCCATTCTCGAATGGCATTTCGATGAGAAACCGTAGGGTAGCCTGCATTCC
>JBJOFM010000119.1:0-16317 GCA_046048755.1 Bacteroidota bacterium
CCTCTATCGCCACCATTGTTGCTTGGTCTTGGTCTGCTTTCTCTTTCAATATAACCTTCTGGTTTAGGCGTAAGAGAACGCATGCTCAATCGGAATTTACCTGTTTTTTGGTCTACTTCCACCAACTGAACTTCCAATTCTTGACCTTCGGTAAATATGCCTTCCATAGAATTTATACGTTCCCATGAAATTTCACTAATGTGCAACAATCCGTCTTTTCCAGGCATGAATTCTACGAAAGCTCCAAAATCTGTAATAGTTTTTACTTTGCCTTTATAGGTAGCTCCTACTTCTGGTATAGCAACAATTCCTTGAATAGCCGCTTTTGCTGCATTCATACCATCGGCATCGTTACTAAGTATTTCTACGTAACCTTTTCCTTCTTTTTCTTCAATAGAAATAGTAGTACCTGTGCGAGCTTGAAGCTCTTGGATAATCTTTCCACCTGGACCAATTACTGCACCGATAAATTCTTTATCAATGATGATTAATTCAATTCTTGGAGTGTGTGGTTTCAAATCAGTGCTAGCTTCGCTGATGGTTTTCTCCATTTCGCCTAGGATATGTAATCTTCCATCTTTTGCCTGTTTCAAAGCTTGAGATACCATGTCCCACTTAAGGCCGTTGATTTTAATATCCATCTGACAAGCGGTAATACCGTCTTTGGTTCCTACTACCTTGAAATCCATATCGCCCAAGTGATCTTCGTCACCCAAGATATCGGTAAGTACAGAATACTTTCCAGTTTCATCGGTAATTAATCCCATGGCAATACCTCCAACAGGTTTACGCAATTGAATACCTGAGTCCATCAATGCCATGGATCCAGCACAAACGGTAGCCATAGACGAAGATCCATTAGATTCTAATATATCACTAACTATACGAATTACATAAGCCACATCGGCTGGTAACATTGCCTTCAATCCGCGTAATGCTAAGTTACCATGACCAATTTCACGTCTTCCAGGTCCACGGTTGGGTCTTACCTCACCGGTTGAAAATCCAGGGAAGTTGTAGTGTAATAACAATCGACTTTTACCATGCAACATGGGTGCATCCAATAATTGTTCGTCTAGTTTTCCACCCAATGTAACAGTGGTTAATGATTGGGTCTCACCGCGAGTAAATACTGCGGAACCATGGGCCGCAGGCAAATAATTAACCTCGGTGTAAATTGGTCTAACTTGTGTGGTAGATCTACCATCCAAACGCTTGCCGCTCTCAAGAATCATTGCGCGCATTTGGTTGTATTCTGCTTCGTGGAAATACTTTTTTGCTAAGCGTACCAATCTGCTCTCATCTTCTTGACCTGCAAATTGTTTAACATATTCAGAGATGATGGCTTTAAACTGCTCTGAGCGGTCCTTCTTTGATGCGCCACTTTCAGCTACAACGCGAATGGCAGCCGAAGTTTCACGAATTACACGTTCACGTAATTCTTCATCATTATCTTCATGATTGTACTCACGAACAGGTTTTCTACCACCCATTTTTTCTAAGAAAGCCATTTGCTCTGCACACTGACGCTTGATCGCATCATGTCCAAATTGCAAAGCAGATAAAAATTCCTCTTCAGAAATTTCCTGCATTTCGCCCTCAACCATATTTAGGTCGTTGGCAGTACCACCAACCAATAAATCTACGTCAGATTTGTCTAATTCTTCTTTAGTGGGATTTAAAATCCACTGACCATCGATTCTGCCAATTCTAACTTCTGAGATAGGTCCATTGAAAGGTATGTCGCTTAACATTAAAGCGGTTGAAGCGGCTAAACCTACATAAGTATCTGGAAGAATATTCTCATCTGAGGAAATCAAGGTTAACATTACTTGAGTATCAGCGTGATAGTCTTCAGGAAATAGAGGACGTAAACAACGGTCTACTAAACGAGATATCAATACTTCATAATCTGACAACTTGGCTTCTCTGCGATGGAAGCTACCAGGTATTCTGCCCACAGCAGCAAATTTCTCTTGGTAATCGACACTTAGTGGTAAGAAATCTACGCCTTCTTTGGCATCATAATTAGAAACTACAGAAGCTAATAGCATGGTTTTACCCACTTTAACTACGCAACTTCCGTGTGCTTGTCTGGCGAGTTTGCCAGTTTCGATTTCGATGATTTTACCATCACCGGAATCAAATTGTGTTTTTTGTATATTAAACATTGTATATATTTTTTTAAATTATATCAAATAAAAAGCCCCGATTCGCTTTGGCGAACGGGGCTTTCCTTTTAATAAAATATGATAGAAATTACTTACGTAATCCTAATTCTGTAATCAAAGCGCGGTACTTGAAGATATCTTTCTTCGCAAGATAATTCAACAAGCTTCTGCGCTTACCTACCAACTTGATAAGAGATAATTCAGCGCTCTTATCTTTACGTTGGGTTTTCAAATGGTTACTGATGAAGTTGATTCTTTCAGTAAACATTGCAACCTGGGCTTCGGTGCTTCCTGTATTGGCTTCATTACCTCCGAAGGCCTTGAAAATTTCTTTCTTTCTTTCAGCAGTTAAATGCATGGTATTCTCAAATGGGACGCAAAGATAACGAATTTGTTATAATTTGTGGAAACATTTAAAAAGATTTTTCAGATATCATCGATTTTACTATAAAACAACAAAGCCGAGGTTTTACCCCCGGCCTCGCTGGCTATGAAAACTTAAATCTACCCCAACATAAAACCAATAAAGCATGAAATAGTTTTTGAGAATGGAAAAAATATGCAATGTACCTTTGTGTGGTAAATCATGAGAGAATTATTTTTCCTAAATCAATATCTAGTTCGATACAAATATTGGATGTTGTTAGGGTTGTTGTGTGTGTTACTAACGAATGTTTTTTCTGCTTCCGTCCCTTATTTGGTGCGGGTGGGTTTAGATGAAGCATTAACTCAGTCTGCATGGGTGAGTGGATTTGCGGATCAAAAGATTGCTTCGAATATTTATAAAACTGCTGGATTTTTTGGAGCACTGATATTGTTAGTATCCATACTTCGAGGCGTATTTATGTACTATATGCGACAAACACTTATTGTGGTTTCGCGAAAAGTAGAGTACGATTTAAAAAATCTCTTATTTAAAAAATACCAACAGCTAGGAGAAGATTTTTACAGAAAACACATGACGGGTGATTTGTTAAATCGAATGAGTGAAGACGTAGGGAATGTTCGAATGTACATAGGTCCTGCTATCATGTACTTCGCTAACATGCTCTTTACGTTTGTAGTTGTAATTTATCAAATGACCCAAGTGAATTCTCAATTAACCATGTGGGTCCTTTTACCGCTGCCATTTTTGAGTCTTTCCATTTACTATGTGAGCGCTAAAATGAACACTGGGAATCGGGTGATCCAAGAGCAATTATCATTATTAACCGCCAGTGCTCAGGAGACGTTTGCCGGAATTAGAATTATTAAATCTTTTGGGGTTGAACAACAATTTATTGATAAATTTAACCAAGAAGGACAAGAGTATAAGCGTAGAAGTATGTCTTTGGCGAAAGTGAATTCGCTGTTTTTTCCGCTGATGTTATTGTTAATGGGGCTATCTACCTTATTAGTTATGTATTTGGGCGGAAAGGCTGTGGAACGAGGAGAATTTACTCCAGGTAACTTGGCCGAATTTGTCATTTATCTAAATATGTTAATTTGGCCAGTTGCAAGTTTAGGTTGGACAACCGCATTGGTTCAAAAAGCGGCAGCCAGCCAGAAAAGAATTAATGAATTTGTGTTAATGCCAGAACATGCAGTAGGGGGTGATCAAGAGTTCTCATTTGAACAGAGTATAACAATAAAAGACGTATCCTTTTGCTATCCAGGAAAAACAGAGAATGCATTAACTGGCATTAACCTTTCCATTCAAAAAGGTGAAATAATTGGCGTTACAGGAAGAACTGGAAGCGGTAAATCTACGTTGGCTCAGTTGTTATCGGCTCAATATTTTCCGGTAACTGGAGAAATTAGTTACGATAAAAATCCTACATCTGCCCTTGATATTGCTTCGATACGAAGAAGTATTGCTTACATTCCTCAAGATGTGTTTCTATTTTCCGATTCGATTCGAGAAAATATTTTATTTGGCTTAGAGAATCCAAGCGTTTCTCAAGAAAGACTAAATCATGTTATTGAGTTGGCATGCTTGTCTAAAGACATCGATCAATGGCCGAATGGATTGGATACAATCATCGGTGAGCGCGGGGTTTCTCTATCTGGGGGTCAGAAACAGCGTGTGAGTATAGCCCGAGCTCTGCTAAAAGATTTTGAATTTCTCATAATGGATGATGGATTGAGTGCAGTAGATGCAGAAACAGAACGATTGATTATTAATAATTTGGCTAAAGAACTTCAAGGAAAAACAGCATTGATTATATCACATCGATTAGCACCATTACAGTTGGCCAATAACATTGTTGTTTTGGGTGACAACAAGGTTTTGGAAGTAAATACACATGAAAAACTGCTTTTATCCAACGATTATTATCGCTATTTGTATGAAAGCCAAATACTTGAATCATCACAATAACTATATTTTTTTCTAACATTAGAATTTTTTTTAATTATTAAGTTGTTGATAATCAATTATTTGCATTTGTTTAAAAAAATCGTCTGAATATTTCACAAAATCTGATGTAATTTTTTGCATATTTGCCGTAAGATTTTGTTGGAAAAACAATTGCCGTATGCAAGAAGATAACTATAATAGTCAGTCGCAAGAAGAAATCTTCTCAAAGAGGATTCGTGCAGGGAAACGTACCTATTTTTTTGATGTTAAAGCCACTCGTAACAACGATTACTACGTTACAATCACTGAGAGTAAAAGAAGTAAGTATGATGATGGAAGTTTTGTGAAAACAAAAATTCATTTGTACAAGGAAGACTTTAATAAATTTACCGATGCCCTGAATGAAACTATTGGGCATGTGAAAATCAATTTACTTCCAGAGTATAATTTCGACGAATATCAAAGACCTGAAGAAGATTAATACTTCTTCTAAAGAAACTTATTATCAGAGGTTGTCATCATATTGGTAACCTCTTTTTTATTTTTGTACTGTGTTTAAACGAATTACCATATACGGAATTGCTTTTGGCTCTCTCAGCGCAGCCATGCTATTGGTTCAATATTTTAATGGGTTGTATAAAACTCGTTCCTTGGTGGCATCTTTGCCCGTAATATTTAATTTGCTGATTCCAGCCTTCGGGGTTTATTTATTTGTGAAGAGTTTAATGTCGGTTAAATTTGATAAACCCATCAATATGGGTAAAGCTTTGTTTGGTTCGTTAGTAGTATCGCTGTTGGTTGCACTGTGTAATATTGCTGCATTTCGACACATATATAGCAATGAGCCAGGAATTATGAAGGAATACAGAGCCTTACAATATGCCAGCATTGAGAAATATGTTACTGCAGATAATTCGGTACCTGTTACTGAAAAATCAAAAGCTATCAAGGAGAAGATTGATAATTTTGAGGAAAATTTTTCGGTTTCATCCTTTGGAGTGAATCAGATTTGGATGTGTTTGAGTACTGGAATGGTGGTAGCACTATTGGTATTCGTCCGTAATCATAGAATGTAGTTTTGAAGATTTTAGGAAGAGTTTGGTTGGTTTGGGCTGGGCTGTGGTTTGCAGTTTGGTTTTTGTTATTGTACCCTTTTTTCTATTTATTGTTGCAACATCAAGTAACGTTTCGATATGCACATGGATTGCGAAAATTTTGGGGAAGGTTAGCGTCGATAACAGGATTTATTATTCCTATTGTTACCTATGAAACAGAAATTCCGAAAGATCAACGGCTGGTTTACTGTCCCAATCATATGTCGTATCTAGATATAATTACTTGTGGCACATATCTACCAGGTTTTAACTTTTTCATGGGTAAAATGGAATTAACTAAAATTCCGTTATTCAATATTTGGTTTAAGTCTTTGGATATTCCAGTTAAGCGCGAGAGCATTAAGAACGCCCATGGAGCTTTTTTAAAAGCAAGTGAGCAAATGGATAGATTAGGAGCAAATTTGATTATTTATCCCGAAGGTAGAATTCCAGATAATACCCCGAACATTAAATTTCCTTTCAAACCGGGAGCTTTTAGAATTGCTATCGAAAAACAAATACCGATTGTTCCTGTAACCTTGCTGGATAATTTGAAGCGGTTTGATAGCAATACAATGAATGGAAGTCCAGGAAGAATGCGAATGTTGGTGCATAAACCGATTGAAACAATTGGATTATCTCTAGACGACATGCCAACCTTGCAACAGAAAGTATACGATGTATTATCTTTACAATTGAAAAATCACAACATACTATGAGAATAACCGAAGACAGAGTTAAAGAGTTGGCGAAATTGTCACGTTTGCAATTCGAAGGGGAAGAACTCAGTAAAATGCAGGCGGATCTCGAAAACATATTGGTTATGTGTGAGAAATTAAATGGTTTGGATACGGACGGTAAAGAACCATTAATTTATATGGGAAACCAACATACTACACTCCGAAAAGATGAGGTAGTGCAAGAAATCACAAAAGAGGATGCTTTAAAAAATGCACCCAAAAAGGACAGTGACTTCTTCCGTGTTCCTAAAGTAATTGATGGAAATGAGTAATGCACTCATTCAACTAAAGAGAATAACCAAAACCTACACGTTAGGAGAGCAGATTGTGCATGCTCTGCAACGAATAGATATAGAAATATTAACAACCGAATACGTAGCACTAATGGGTCCAAGTGGATCGGGTAAGTCTACATTAATGAATATTATTGGTTGTTTAGATACCCCAAGTTCAGGGGAGTATTGGTTGAATAATAAGTTGGTAAGCAGTATGACCGATGCTGAATTAAGTACGGTTAGAAACGATGAAATTGGCTTTGTTTTTCAAACGTTTAACTTATTAGGTCGGTTGACCGCTCAAGAGAATGTTGCCTTGCCCCTGGTTTATGCAGGTATTTCTCAGAAAGAACGCATGGAGAGGGCAGCGGCTACACTGGAAAAAGTGGGTTTGAAAGACAGAATGTTGCATAAGCCCAATGAGCTATCCGGTGGGCAAAGGCAAAGGGTTGCCGTGGCTAGGGCACTCATCAATAATCCAAGTTTGCTGTTGGCCGATGAGCCTACTGGTAATTTAGATACCAAGACATCGCACGAAATAATGGACCTATTCCGCGAAATTCATGAATTAGGAAATACCATTGTTTTAGTAACACACGAAGAGGATATAGCACAAAATGCTAAACGAATCATCCGTTTAAGGGACGGATTGGTGGATGATAATTAATGTAAACAATTCAATTTTTTATTGATATTGCAAGAGATTTAATGATCGCCCCCGTAATACATTGGTACTTTAAGCAACGTTCTAAAGAACTGCAGGATAATTTACAAATGTCTTTAATTAGGCAAGAGGAACTATTTCAAGAGCTTATTTTCAATTTGTCAAAAACGGAATATGGAGAGCGTTATTCCATAGACGGCAATGAAACCTATCAACAATTTGTATCGAAAATTCCGGTTGTACAGTACGAAGAAATTCAACCATGGATAGAACGCAATCTTAAAGGAGAACAGGGATTATTGTGGCCAGGGGATATAACTTGGTTTGCTAAAAGTAGCGGGACAACCAATAGCGTTTCTAAGTTTATCCCAATAAGCTACGAAAGTATGGAGTACAACCATTACACTGGAAACAGGGAGGTATTAACACAGTTCACAACCCTATATCCTAATAGTAATATTTTTGAAGGCAAGGGGTTATTGATAGGAGGTTCACAAAGTATCTCAGGAATGTCTAGTGATACATTTACAGGGGATTTAAGCGCAATTCTTATGAACCATGCCCCGTCATGGGTAAATTGGAAAAGTACACCAGATATTGAAATTTCTACCATGCCCGATTGGGAGAAAAAGGTGGAAGCTATGGCTCAAGCAACCATCCACGAAAATGTTACCAGTATAAGCGGAGTTCCAACTTGGGCGTTGGTATTGTTTAAACGGGTATTAGAAATCACTGGAAAATCAAATATCCATGAAGTATGGCCCAATATGGAATTGTTTATTCATGGAGGTGTAAGTTTTTTACCTTATCGGAAGCAGTTCCAGGACTTATTACCTGGGTCTCACATGAAATACCTAGAAACGTACAATGCAAGTGAGGGTTTCTTTGCAGTTCAAGCTTCGGTGGATTCAACGGACTTGGTCCTATTAACGCATATCGGAGTATTTTATGAGTTTTATCCCGTGAATGAAGGTCCGGAAAAGACCGTTCCGTTAGCGGAAGTGAAAACAGGTGTGAATTATGTAGTGGTAATTTCTACCGTAGGTGGTTTATGGCGATATGTTATCGGCGACACCATTCAATTTACATCGGTTAATCCTTTTTTATTTGTTATAACAGGTAGGATGAAACTTTTTATTAATTGCTTTGGCGAAGAATTAGTAATTGAAAATGCCGAAAAAGCCATCGCATTTGCTTCATCATTAACCCAGGCCGTTGTAAGCGATTACACCGCAGGTCCAGTCTTTATGTCTGAAGTCGATCCTGGTCATCAATGGTTGGTAGAGTTTTCTACGGAACCTACGGATATCAACCAATTTACCTTATTATTGGACCAGAAGCTGAAGGAGATTAATTCGGATTACGCAGCCAAAAGACACGCGGATATGGTAATGAAACTTCCAAAATTGGAAGCAGTCCCCACAGGAACATTCGAGGCTTGGTTAAAAAGTAAAGGCAAATTGGGCGGACAGAATAAAGTTCCCCGATTAGCAAATGATCGACGTGTTTTAAATGAAATATTGGGCATGTTGCCTGAATAATTTGCGAACCATCTACTTGAAAACCTAAATTTGCTATATAACAATTGAATCATGTACGGAGAAATAAAAAACCATTTAACTCAAGAATTATCGGCTATCCAAGAGGCCGGATTGTTTAAAAAAGAAAGAATTATTACCTCGCCTCAAGACGCGGTGATTACCCTAAATGATGGTTCAGAAGTAGTTAACTTTTGTGCAAATAATTATTTGGGATTAAGTAGTCACCCCAGGGTGGTTGAAGCCGCCAAACGTGCCATCGATACGCATGGCTTTGGTATGAGTAGTGTGCGATTTATCTGCGGAACACAAGATATTCATAAAGAGTTGGAAGCAAAGATTGCTGACTTTTATGGAACGGAAGATACCATTTTATATGCAGCGGCTTTTGACGCTAACGGGGGTGTTTTTGAACCTCTGTTGGGAGAGAAGGATGCAATAATTTCTGATAGTTTAAATCATGCATCAATTATCGATGGTGTGCGGTTGTGTAAGGCCATGCGTTTTCGATATGAAAATAACAACATGGAGGATTTAGAAAAGCAACTGATTGCTGCCAAAGATGCTGGTGCACGTTTTGTTTTGGTAGTTACCGATGGGGTGTTTTCGATGGATGGATACGTAGCTCAATTGGATAAAATTTGTGATCTAGCGGATAAATACGGAGCGATGGTAATGACCGATGAATGCCATGCTGCTGGATTTATTGGTGCAACGGGCAGAGGAACTCCTGAATATTGCAATGTGATGGGACGCGTTGATATTATTACTGGTACTTTAGGAAAAGCCTTAGGCGGTGCAATGGGTGGTTATACTACCGGCAGAAAAGAAATAATTGAACTCTTACGTCAGCGTTCAAGACCATATTTATTTAGTAATTCATTGGCTCCAAGCATTGTAGGTGCCTCTATCGAGGTATTTAATATGTTGAATGAAACAACCTATTTACGGGATAAGTTAGAATCAAATGTAAAACGGTTTAAGGCGGGTATTAAAGCAGCAGGATTTGATATCAAAGATGGAGATTCTGCTATTGTCCCTGTAATGTTGTATGATGCTAAATTGAGTCAGGATATGGCCGATGCGCTTTTGAAAGAGGGTATTTATGTAATAGGATTTTTCTATCCAGTAGTCCCAAAAGATCAAGCCAGAATTAGAGTTCAATTAAGTGCCGCTCATGAATTTGAACACATAGACAAAGCGGTTGCGGCATTTACGAAAGTAGGTAAATCGTTGGGTGTTATTTAATTCCTTAGTAAACTGATTATATTTGCCTTTTGCACATAAATTATGTCTGTTTGGAGAAAGAAACCGGTAGCTTTATATCAAGCTGAAGCCAACAAAAGCGATTTGAATCGCGTACTAACAAGATGGGGTCTTACATCCTTGGGAATTGGAGCGATTATTGGGGGAGGTATTTTTACTTTAACCGGTATTGCAGCGCATAACCATGCTGGACCTGCGTTAGCATTGGCATTTGTAATTGCTGGTATTGGGTGTTTGTTTGCATCGTTGTGTTATGCCGAATTCGCGTCGGTTTTACCTGTAGAAGGATCCGCTTATGCTTATGCCTATGGTACCATTGGTGAGTTATTTGCTTGGTTCATCGGTTGGAATCTTATATTAGAATACATGATGGGAGCTACCACCGTAGCGGTGGCCTGGAGTGGATATTTTAATAAATTGTTACATTTATTTCATATCAATTTACCTGAGTATTTGGTTAACGATCCCGCTACATTTAATCACGGTGCTTCCTTTGCAGATTGGAATTTCGCTTTTAATCTTCCCGCTTTGTTGATTACCTGGGTGATAACAGCCATCTTAATAAAAGGAATAAAAGAAGCGGCATCTACCAACAATATCATTGTTATATTAAAGGTGGCAGTTGTATTATTTGTAATTATTGTTGGATCGTTTTATGTGGATACCAATAATTGGGAACCCTTTATTCCTGCTGAAAAAATGGGAGAAGATGGTAAAATTCATTTTGGTGTGGGAGGTGTATTAACTGCTGCGACCATCGTTTTCTTTGCCTATATAGGTTTTGATGCTGTATCTACTCAAGCTGGAGAAGCAATCAATCCTAAGAAAGATGTACCTTTCGCAATTATTGCATCGTTAGTAATCTGTACTATTTTATACATTTTAGTTTCGTTGGTGTTAACGGGAATGGTTAAGTATGATCAATTGGATTTAAAGGCTCCGGTTGCATCCGCATTTTCTGGAGCTGGAATTAATTGGGCTACCTACCTAATTACTATTGCCGCAACCGCTGGATTAATGTCTGTAATGTTAGTAATGATGTTGGGACAAACAAGGATTTTCTTGGGAATGGCTAAGGATGGTCTTCTACCTAAGGGAATGTTTGGAACCTTGCACCCAAAGTTTAAAACACCGTATAAGAGCACCATTTTAGTTGGATTTATAGTTTCTTTGGTAGCGGCTTTAACTCCCATTGAAAAAGTATCGGAAATGTGCTCTATGGGAACTTTATTGGCCTTTGCTATGGTTTGTGTTGCTGTTTTAGTATTGCGCGTAAAAGAACCAGACCTTGATAGACCTTATCGCACACCTGCTGTTTATTTTGTTGCACCTGCTGGCTTCTTGTTCAATATTTTTTTAATGACAAACGTGCAACAAAACACGTGGTATGCTTTTTTGATTTGGGGAACTTTGGGGGTATTGGTTTACTTCTTGTATAGTCGTAGACATTCGAACTTGAATAATTTATAATATTAATTAGGGCGGCTAAACCGCCCTTTTTTATGCAAACACAAAAACTAGGTTTATTTGATTCTGTACTTCTTGTTTCTGGAAGTATGATTGGCAGTGGTATTTTCTTGGTTACCTCTGAGATGACAAGGGATTTAGGGAATCCAGTATATGTGATGATTGCTTGGTTGCTGGGCGGAGTCATTACGCTATTAGCGGCGTTGAATTTCGGTGAGCTTGCCGCTATGATGCCTGCAGCCGGTGGACAGTATAATTTCATTTCTAGAATTTATGGTAAAACCATGGGTTTTGTTTACGGTTGGTCTGTATTCACAGTGATACAAACCGGCGTAATTGCTGCCGTTGCCATGGCTTTTGCTAATCATGTGGCAGTCTTTTATCCGGTTTTAACACAAAATCACGGAATTGAAATATTAGCAATCGGTTCCATAGTTGTTTTAACCTATATCAATTCTCGGGGAGTTTCCGAAGGCAAGTGGGTACAGCGGATATTTACCTTGGCTAAGTTGTTGGCATTAGCACTCTTGATTGTTGGTGGAATTTTGGTTTTGATGAATTTCTTTCCAATGCTGACATCTAATTTTCATATTAGCGAAATTGATCTTTTTGAAGCGAAGCAATGGGGAAGAAGTTTAACTCCTTCAATCTTAGAAAAAGCGGAACAGTTAGGAGTAGAATCGTATACCGTTCCCGATTCTGTTTACAATTCAATTAACGAAAAAACAGGTGTAGAACAATTTGAATGGATTAAAATCGGTGGTTATTCATTGTTTTTAGCGTTTACTGGTGCAATGGTAGGTAGCTTGTTTTCTTCCGATGCATGGCAAGGCATTACGTTTATGTCGAACGAGGTTAAAAACCCCGCTAAAACGATTCCTAAAGCATTGTTCTTCGGTACACTGATTGTTACAGTAGTTTATATCCTAGCGAATCTAGCATATTTCGTTATTCTACCCCTAGATTCCATAGCAAATGCCGATGCAGACCGGGTGGGTGTAGCGGCTGCCGACAAATTGTTGCAAGGTTGGGTAGGAAATGCTGAGTCTGGGGTGTTAGCACTACTATTAATGGCTGGGTTAGTTGTAATCAGTACTTTTGGTTGTAATAATGGACTGATTTTGGCCGGTAGTAGGTTGTACAAAGCAATGGCCGATGAGGGTTTGTTTTTCAAACAAGCATCGGAATTGAATAAAAACGATGTTCCAGCCAAGGCATTATGGATGCAGGCCGGATGGTCGTCTGTGCTTTGTTTAAGCGGCTCCTATGGTGATTTACTTAAATACTGTACGTTTGCTTCTCTCTTGTTTTATATAATTACGGTGTTAGGGGTAATTATATTGCGTGTACGCGAACCCCAAACTGAAAGGCCTTATAAAGCATGGGCCTATCCAGTATCAACGGTAATTTATTTAGTATTGGCTGGAGTAGTGGCTGTAGGAATATTGATAAGTAAATTCAAAATTGCTGCTACAGGAATTGGTATTGTGGCTCTGGGTTGGCCAATCTATTATTTTTTCCAAAGGAGAAAACAATCTTAGATTTAATAAACTGCATCAATAAACAGAATTATTGAACAGATAATTAATACGTAATTGAGTTACACCTAACTCAAATTTGGACTGAAAGACAACGTGTTTTCGAAATCGAAATGCTTGTTTCTGATATGCGCAATTTGCTTCAAAGTAGGCATTAGGTCTTTTAATTGATCTAAATATAAACTCTGATCCCCATCGCTTAATGCTTCGTTCGGTTGATTATGAACTTCGATAATTAATCCATCAGCACCTGCCGCAATAGCTGCTGCAGAAACCGGTGAAACCAAGTCTCGAATTCCCGTACCTTGGCTCGGATCCAAGATAATAGGCAGGTGGCTTAAAGATTTAATTAAAGGAATTGCCGCTATATCAAGCGTGTTTCGTGTCGCGTTTTCGAAAGTGCGGATACCTCTTTCACACAAAATCACGCGTTCATTTCCACTGCTAACAATGTATTCAGCGGCCAACAGCCATTCTTCAATGGTACTGCTCATTCCCCTCTTTAACAACACGGGTTTTTTACTTTTTCCAAGGGCTTTTAATAAGGGATAGTTTTGCATATTGCGCGTACCCACTTGAAGAATGTCAACATATTCTTCTAACTCCTCAATTTTATCAACGCTCATTACCTCGGATACAACTCCCAATTGGTATTTATCAGCAGCCTCGCGAATCAATTTCAATCCCTCCGTTTTAAGTCCCTGAAATGAATAGGGGCTGGTTCTTGGTTTGTATGCGCCACCGCGTATAAATCGAATGTTGAGTTTCGATAAATACTCGGTAATGGTAAAAATTTGCTCCCTGTTTTCGATTGCGCAAGGACCGGCTATTAATACTAAATCTTTACCAAAAGTTACACCGTTCACTTCAAATTCCGTGTTCTCTTTTTTCCACTCTCGGCTTACCAATTGATATGGTTTTCTGTGGCTCATGAATTTAGGTATTAATTGGGTTTGGTATAGGTAACAATCAAACGGGTTTTTTTGTTGTCAATTACTACGCGAGATCCTGAAACTGGAACATCGGTTGGAATCGTTAATAATAGTCCGTTGTTGATTTCTTTATTTAAATTCGCTTTAGACGACAAAACACCTTGGATTTGTCTGGTGATATCAAATTTGTAATAATTCCCTTTTTCATTGAGCAAACCACCAAATGTGCTAGATCCACCATCTTTTGTTAAAGAATTACGATTGCTGCTACTGCTTAAAGGTTGAAACAAGTTTAATCGTGGGGGAGCATAATACATGGGCGTTGCCGTGTTTTCAGCTACATGGAAAATAATTTCCGCTTTATTAATGGCAACATTACCCTCAGCAATTAAGTTGTATATGTAGGGTATTTCGATTTTGTTTTTTGTACCACTTAAACTCTGAACATAAGAAAATTCTTGGCTTTTTTCTTTGCTTATTAATTGTCTAACAATCTCTTCTCTGTATGGACCGGTTTCTGAATAATTCAGGGTTTTTACTTGTTCATCAAAACCAAAAACATAAGTTTGGGTATCGCTGTAATACAATAATATCTTGGCACGATCGCTAATTGAAAAATCACTTTTAAAGTCAAAAACACCATAGCCACCTTCTCCCGGCGATAAATCCTCAGAAATCGGTTGAATACTAATTCCTGGTAAGTATTTATTTAGTCCGTCTGTAGTTTGATATGCCGTTGACGGCATTTGTTGAAGGTACTTAGAAAAATCCTTGGACAGCTTAATTAGCAATCCGTTCGGTAATTTAATTTTTTGTTTTTTATAACCGATTGAATCAATACCTTCTTGGAAAATACGTCCAGTATAGACACTGCTCACAGCAAAGTTACTTTTTAACTTATCGGATTGATAATATACTTTGCCGGAATTGAATCCTTCGGCTAATACGCTTATTCGTAGTTTTTGTATTGTAGCACGATTGCCATAGAAATTGTTGTTTCCTACCATTGGAATAAACAAAAGTGCAGAATCAGGCTCAATGGTATTGGGGAAATTATTTAAGGGTTCGATAATTTTTGATTTCGCAAATGCTGTAGCTTTCGAATACCCAAACAAGGGATCATTCATTGCGCCAATCAATAAATAACTTAAATTATTGCCTGGCATCGAATCCTCATCGATGGTTCTAGAGAAAAGCGTAAAAGTGTCTGTTTGGAAGGGTTGTAAAGAATTGGTGTTCTGACCTTCAACTATTACATTGCCTGTCTGTTTTTTACACGACCAATTACCTACTGCTAGGCTTAGCAAAGCAATTGCTAAGATGTAATTTCGCACGATTATCCTAACAATTTTTGGTAAAATGCTCCATAAGCAACCGCTGAATCGTCCTCGGTATGCATCATGATAATTTTATCGCTCACATGCTCTTCAACGATTCTATGGGCTTTTTCGCATCCCGTAACAACCGCATCAGCGTGCTTTGCGCCGCCAATATTCATGCTATCAACATCAGCATTTTCATAGCATTCAAGACAATTGTCTTCTATGCTATTTAAGCTGGCTTTTCTGGCAAAATCGTTTCCTAGGTTGATAGGTGTGCTATCGCAATAAACACTGTATACTACTTTCGCATTTTTGAAAACGGGTTCGTCTTTGTACAATGTTTTCAAATACAAAGGAACCAAACTGGTCATCCAACCTTGGCAATGAATGATATCGGGTGCCCAACCTAATTTTTTAACTGTTTCCATAACTCCTTTACAAAAGAAGATGGTTCTCTCGTCATTATCAGAGAAGTAGTTGCCGTTTTCATCGTTAAAAATGGCTTTTCTGTGGAAATAATCCTCATTATCCAAAAAATACACCTGCATTTTGGTGTTAGGAATAGAAGCCACTTTGATAATTAAAGGATTGTCGTTGTCATCAATTGAAATATTAATTCCAGACAAACGAACAACCTCATGAAGTCTGTTTCTACGTTCATTGATTACCCCAAATCTCGGGACCAGAATACGAATTTCGTTGTCTTGTTCTTGCAATGCTTGTGGAAGCATTCGGGCGATAGTGGCTACAGGAGAAGTCTCAAGGAAGGGAGACATTTCGGAGCTCACAAAGAGAACTCGTTTTTTAGTTGGAAACATAGTTGTTAGGGTAGTTTCAAAAGAAACAGTTTACAAAAGTATAACAAAAATTTTGGAAATTAAAACAATAAGAGGCTAAAAACCTTTGAAAAACCTTTATTTGCAGTCAATTTCATTAATGAAAGTAGTTACAAATTCTGAGTCTTTGGAATCG
>JBJOFM010000120.1:0-5322 GCA_046048755.1 Bacteroidota bacterium
ATTAAAACCAGGATAAGTGCGGAAAGGTGAAAATGCTTGGCCACCGCATACATGATGAGCATTACGGCGATAATGGGTATAAATCGAATTTTGTGTTTCAGATTATTGAGCAAAAACACCAAAACGGCGGTTCCAACTATACTAATTATTAAACTGAAAAAAATTTGAAAAATAAAATTAACTCCCGATAGCCAAGTAATTTTTTCGTTTAATAGAAAAAAATTAAATAATAGTACTCCGATGATATCGCTAAAACTGCTTTCAAAAATGATAAAACTGGATTGTTCTTTGGAAAACAAACGAGCGGTTGGGACGGCGATGGCGCTTGAAATAACAGACAAAGCGATGGCGTAGAGCATCCCTTGTTGCAAGGAGGTGGCGAAGGCAATTTTAAAGAAGAAAGCGATGCAGGCGGAGGTGAGTATAAGACTGATTAGGGAAGAAAGCACGGATTTCCGAATCATGGGCACGTTGGTTCTGTCTATGGGCAATTCCAGTGCTCCTTCAAAAACGATTAGAATTAGACCGATGGTACCAAGTAATGGCAGAACATGATCTAAGGTTGGCGCTGGGATGGCCAAATAAATCAGTAACTGTTTAATTCCGATACCCAGCAAGAGGACCAATAAAACCGAGGGAATTTTGGTTCTTGGCGATATTACCTCAAAGAGATAGCTGATTAAAACTAAAATGGAGAGTATCAACAACAGGCTATTCTGCATACGTTGTTAAAATACAATTTTTATTTCTAATCGACTTAATTCCGGGTATAAGTTGACGATAATTTCGCAATTTAAACTATACTTGGATATGCAAACAAAAGGGTCTATGGATGCGGAGGGCAAACGCAGTAATACATATATTTTTAGAGCGTTGTATTGGGTATTGGGTTTGATTTTGATGGTGGGAATGGGCGGAGTGTGGGTGATATTAAGTTCCAATCGGGGTCATCACGGGCGGAATAATACGGAGGTTACGAGATCGGGGTATGATGTAGTAGGTGCAGTGAGAGATGGCGGCGCGGTGCAGGATGGCGTTACGGCGCAGGTTGGCTGCGAGGCGGAATCGGGGTATGGTGGTTCAGCGGTGGGCGGTGCTTCTGTCAAGAGTCAGGGCGATTGTGCGATGAGGGGTGGCGGGGCGGAATCGGGGTATGGTGGTTCAGCGTTGGGCGGTGCTTCAGTCAAGGGTCAGGGCGGCAGTGCGATGAGGAATGGCGGCGCGGCGCAGGGGGAAGTTGATATATATTTTCTTACGGGGAGGAATAGCAAATCCAGCAGTGGGGTGGGATTTACCACGGTGCCGGTGGAATTTTGCAGTAAGGCCATGGAGTTACAACCCGAGGTTATCGAAGCCTTTGGCAAGATGCGCACGGCGGCAGCTGGGGCCGGGATTGCATTAACGATAATTTCAGGGAGAAGAAACTACGAACAACAGAAAGTAATTTGGGTGAATAAATGGAACAAGTTGCAATCCCGGGGCATCCACGGAGTGGATGCCGTGGAGCATATCCTTCGGTATAGCTCCATGCCCGGCAGCAGCCGACACCATTGGGGCACTGATATCGACATCAACTCATTAGAACCCGCTTATTTCACCACCGCCAAGGGCGCAAAAGAACTCGCCTGGCTCCGTGCAAATGCCCAAAACTTCGGCTTCGCCGAAGTCTACTCCCCCCGTACCACCGGAAGATCCACTGGCCACCAACCCGAACCTTGGCACTGGAGCTATATGCCCCTCGCCTCCTCTTACCTGTCCCAATACAAACAAAAAATCGGGTATACCCTCTTTGGCATACGCGATTCTAAAAATTCGGATTCTGTTATGGTCTTTTCTGGATCTCAGTTCGCTAAAACCGTCAAAATCATAGAAAACTATGTGGGTGGCATTAACGATCCCGGCACTTGGAAAAAACCTTAGTTTTTCTGCTTGCAGTATCCATTATGTCGCCTCCCTCAATCCCATCCTACTCCAGTTTGATCGCAAAATATCATCGCAATAAACCGGTAAACAACCTTACGCTGGTAAAAAAAAGGATGGATCTGTAGACTGCGCCATAACTGATTAAGATAATAGCTTGATTCACCCTACTAGCGCAGGGTAATCCAGGAACAATTATCCTACCATCGCCGTATAATCGGCAGCGCTCATCAAACCGTCAACTTCGGAAGGATTGGTCATTTTAACCTTTACCATCCAACCGCTACCGTAAGGATCGCTGTTAACCGATTCAGGAGCACCTTCTAAATCACCGTTTACTTCGGTAATTTCTCCACTTACTGGCATGTACAAATCACTCACCGTTTTCACCGCCTCAACGGTACCAAATACATCGTGTGCATTTAATGTTTCGCCTTGAGTAGAGATGTCAACAAAAACGATATCACCCAACTCGTGTTGAGCAAAATCAGTAACGCCAATAGTGGCAACGTCGCCTTCAACCAATACCCACTCGTGGTCTTTGGTGTACTTTAAATTATCTGGGAAATTCATAGTTGGATGTTTAAATTATTTTTTCCAAATGATGGAAAGAAGTTGTGATAGTTTATTTTTTAATTCTTTTCTGGTTACAATGAAATCTAAAAAGCCGTGCTCCACCAAAAACTCTGAGCTCTGGAAACCCTTCGGCAAATCTTTACCAATAGTCTCCTTAATAACTCGAGGTCCAGCAAATCCAATCAACGCCTCTGGCTCAGCGATGTTAAAATCACCTAGCATCGCATAAGACGCCGTCACCCCTCCCGTTGTAGGATTGGTCATTAACGAAATATACGGCACTCCAGCCTTGTTTAACAACGCCAATTTAGCACTGGTCTTGGCCATCTGCATCAACGAAAACGCAGCTTCCATCATCCTCGCGCCACCCGATTTGCTAATCATCAAAAACGGTGTTTTGGTCTCTAAACAATAATCAATGGCTCGCGCAATCTTTTCCCCAACCACACTTCCCATGGAACCACCAATAAAGTTGAAATCCATGCACGCAACCATCAACGGCATGCCGTTAATCTTGCCATGGGCTGTGCGCAAAGCGTCCTTTAATCCCGTTTTCTTTTGTGCAACCACAATACGATCCACATAGGGTGCCGTGTCGGTAAAGTTTAATGGATCACCAGACGACATACCCGCGTTAGTTTCCGTATAATCCCCGCCATCGAACAAAATATCGAAATACTCTGCCGACCCTATTTTCTCGTGATAACTGCACGATGGACAAACGTAGCGATTGGAAATCCAATCCTTAGTTGGAGCCACTTCTTTACAGCGTTTGCACTTTTCCCACAAACCATCCGGAGTAGCTTTCTTCTCCTCGGTCTTCGTGAAAATGCCACTCCAAGTACGTTTATACCACTTGGTGCCTTCTCCGCCGTTTAATTCGTCCTCGTCTTCGAATTCAAAATTCATAGTGTTTACATTGGGGGCAGTTGCCCGCCCCTAAGAACCTGCCAATTACGCTAAAGTGATGCTATTATCCAAATAAACGTCTTGTACAGAATTCAATAAAGCAACGCCTTCGTTCATCGGCTTTTGGAATGCTTTTCTTCCCAAAATCAATCCAGAACCTCCAGCACGCTTATTTACAACAGCCGTAAATACCGCTTCTTCGATATCTCCCTGACCCTTGCTCTCACCACCCGAATTAATCAAACCTGCTCTACCCATGTAGCAGTTAGCTACTTGATAACGAGTTAAATCAATGGGGTGCTCAGAAGTCAATTCGGAATATACTTTTGAATGGGTTTTACCATGTTTTGTAGCCAAATACCCTCCATTGTTGGTTGGTAATTTTTGCTTAATAATATCGGCCTGAATGGTTACCCCTAAATGGTTTGCCTGTGCAGTTAAATCGGCCGATGCATGATAGTCAACGCCATCTACTTTAAAGCCGTTATTACGTGTGTAGCACCACAAAATAGTAGCCATACCCAACTCGTGAGCACGCTCAAATGCTTGCGCAACTTCAACAATTTGTCTGCCGCTTTCGGGTGAGCCAAAATATATGGTTGCTCCCACCGCTGTTGCTCCCAAATTCCACGCATCTTCTACCGATCCAAACATGATTTGGTCGAATTTGTTAGGATAAGAAAGAAACTCGTTGTGGTTGATTTTAACGATAAATGGAATCTTGTGCGCATATTTTCTGCTGTGCATAGCCAAAACGCCATACGTTGAAGCTACTGCATTACAACCACCTTCAATGGCTAGTTTGATAATGTTCTCAGAATCGAAATAAATAGGATTGGGCGCAAACGAAGCCCCCGCACTGTGCTCAATTCCTTGATCCACTGGCAAAATGCTCACATAACCAGTATTGGCCAATCTACCATGACCGTACAACGCTTGCAAACTGCGTAAAACCTGAGGATTGCGGTTAGTTTGAGCAAAAATTCTATCTACGAAATCCGATCCCGGAGCGTGGATATGCTCTTTCGAAATGGTTGTACAATTGTGATTCATTAAGTACTCGGCTTGAGCACCTAAAAGCGATTGAATGTTTGATTGCGCCATGGAGTATATTTGTATTTTTGGATGAATAACAACTGCAAATTTAATCTTTTCTGATGAACCACGTAAAATTGATTGAAAACAACCCCGATTTAATTGAAGCTTTTGAGATACGTCGAATAGTTTTTGTGATTGAACAACAATGCCCGCCCGATGAAGAGTATGACGAACATGAAACGCACAGCAAACACTTTTTATGCACCCATAATGGAGTAAATGCCGGAACCTGTAGATACAGAAAAACCGAAAACGGCTATAAATTGGAGCGCTACGCCGTGTTACAGAAATTTAGAGGCAACGGATGTGGAAGCGCCCTGTTAACTACCGCCATCGAGCATGTAAAACAATCTGATCCACAGGCCGGTACCGCAGAATGTCCTTTATATCTGCATGCCCAAGAACATGCGATGCCATTTTATCAAAAACACGGATTTAAAGCCGAAGGCGAACGCTTCTTCGAAGCGGGTATCCCCCATTTCAAGATGAAACTGAGTTAACAAACCGAAAGGGATTTACCCCTTGGATATCATTTCCAATACCCGTTGAATATTCTCCGATTCGTTGTGGAATTTTCGTAAAAACTCCCAAGAATCCTTTCGCTGACGATTCACCAGCGAGGCATCGCCCATGAGCGTTAATACCTGATCCGCAAAAGACGAAGCGCTATCGGCAACCCGTAATTCTAACCCAGGGGTAACAGACAATCCCTGCATTCCAATACTTGTTGTAACTACCGGACAGCCATACAGCATGGCTTCCAAAATTTTCATTCGAATACCAGAACCCGACAATAATGGAACTACCGAAATTCCATGT
>JBJOFM010000121.1:0-2833 GCA_046048755.1 Bacteroidota bacterium
TACTGGGAGCGGCAGAATCGGATCGTGATATTCTCTTGGATTTGAGCTTTGAGCTATTGCATCTTTAGTTGATGGGCACGTAATCACTCGCCTTGATGTATCCCATTTTACCGCCGACAATACAGGCTACCCATTGATCTTGGGTGTACCAATAGTTTATTCGATTCCCTTTTTTGAGGATTTCTTTCACGGGTGCGGCTGAGGAGGCGTAATCGCGCACATAGGCCTTTTCTTGGGTAACGATACCAAAACGAAGCAAGGCGGGCAGGTTGGTGAACAAGACCAGAAATAATAGGTAAGCACCCACAAAAGCGAGTTGGGATTTCAGTATACGCCTTTTTCGAAGGAATTTACGGAATAGAATCACGACGGCATATAGGCCAAAGAGGATAAGCAAGCCCATGAGGTATGGGAAGAAGGAGAAATAGAGCCATTCGACTTGATCGATGAACGAGATGGAATAGCCTTCGATGTGTTGCTTCTCTCCTATTTCCGCCAGCCGGTTGGCGATAATTGGCGTATTTTGTTTGGCGTGTAGGCTGGAGAGTCGGTATAATTCCGAAAGCCAATCGTTTTTCACTTTGGCGATGTACGCCAATTTGAATTGGATGTTTTCGAATTCGGAGAAATTTGGATTCAGGTTACGCAGGTAAATCTGTTCGGCTTCTAAGAGACGATTGGATTTAAACAGAGAATCGGCTAAATGAATTTGCTTTCTATCTATTTGGCTATGAACAAATTGACTTAGGCCCAAATAAAAAAAACAAAAAAATAGAACTTTATTTAGAAGTCTTGCTTGCATAATTCGAAAAAGCCTGCTACTTTTGCATCGCAATTAGGCAATAAAATGCTTTAAAAGCAAATGAAGGTCGGTCAGTGATCGAACTTCCCTTCGACTCCAGCGTGGGTCAATTGATATACAAGCTTCGGCTTGATGATTCCGTAGCTCAGTTGGTAGAGCAATACACTTTTAATGTATGGGTCCTGGGTTCGAATCCCAGCGGGATCACTTCTTAAAACTCCGATTTCTAACGATTTCGGAGTTTTTTTATGCCATTTAGGCAAGGTTTTGTAGTTTTTTGTACTGAATTGTGTGGCTCGGTTTTCTTTATTGCTAATTAATTTATCCGCAATAAATTACAAGGCTGTAATCAATTAAATTACAACGATTGAAATGTAAATGTTAAACGCCAGCTGATATTCGCACCTACTCCATAGTATCCACTGGCATAAGGAATAACAAATCCAACACCAGCTATACCAACATGAATAAGTCTAAATTGTGTACTACTATATGGAACTACATAAAGTAATCCTCCTTGACTAAGGTTAGTAATACTACCAGAAGACGAACTCAACCAAAGACTAGGCCATATCCAAGAGCTCGCTCCAACATCACCGGTATAAGTAGCCTGACCGGGTATTGAAGTATTAAATTGCAGTCCATTGGGTAAAGTAAATAAATAATCACCAGAACCAAGACTCATCCCTGTTGGACTACTTCCAGCTGAATAGGTAAGTTGGCACTTCCAGGTTTTAGCACCAAGCTGTTTATAACTGTAATCATTTACAGCTGTAGTTCCAATGGATGGGGCTGTAGTCGTTGCTCCCCATCCCACACTTTGGATTGTTCCAGCACTTGTCCAGTTTGGCTCACTAATACTTATCCATGAACTTCCATTATAGTAATAAAAACCTGTAGATGCATCAGTCTGGTAGATTAATAAACCTGTTGTTGGAGAAGCAATTGCGCTTTTTTGAGAGGCTGTCATCCTTGGGATTAAAATTCCTTTACTTGTCGAATTTACATCCAATACGGAAGATGCATTTGGTGCGTTGGTCCCTATGCCCAATCTATTGTTGGTATCATCCCAAAAAAGATTAGCATTGTCTTGCGTTATATTGGTTCCATCGCTAAACATTATTGAACCACTCGTATAACTAGAATTACCTGTCCCCCCTTTACTTACGGGCATGGTTCCTGCGCTCCAAGCACCTAATTCTAAAAGCGTCAATTGGTTTCCATCGGCTTCCCCGAATTGATAAGATCCTGCTGCCAAATTCGTTATTTTCACGGAATAGGTATAGGTTCCAGCTGAAGGAGAATCGATGAAGTTTATGCAATAGGGTACGTTTTCATTGGCTGCACTCGATTCCGCTTGAACTTTCTTGCCGATAGCCGTTCCATCTCGGTACAATTGAAGCGTCACCCATCCGCCCGCATTCGCCGGATTCATATCTCCTGATGCGATAATCTGAATGGGTCTTCCCGCACTTGTTATAGTTTGACTTACTACAATGTCACCTACGGCACTTTTGGAAACAGAACTCGCATTAGATTGCGCATAATTGGGCACATATCCACTGAATGCGTTTAAGGAACTTTGGTCGACCAATTGATTCCACTTGGTTCCGTCGTAATAATAATAACCCGGAATTACATTGTTGGGAGTTGTTCCCGCTGTTGCCGTGTTATAAATAACCAAGCCTGTTGCTGGTGTTGATATGGTTGATACGTCAAGAGTACCCGCCAAACTAATTCGCGGAGGCAGGAAACCTTTGTTGGTGGCAAATACGTCTAATTTGGCAGAAACATTTGGCGTTGTTGTTCCAATCCCAGTTTGAGCACGTAAACTAAAGGAATAAATAACGTATATTAAAGTAAGAATTCTTTTTACCATTTAATTATGTAAAAACACAAAAGTAAATTTAAATAAAATCAAATAAATAAATTTTAATAATCAATCATCATTTAATTTAGTTTGATTTCAAGAATGAAATAACCAGCAATTCATTACTCAACTCGATTTGCATACCAATAGCAGATTGGGGA
>JBJOFM010000122.1:0-15969 GCA_046048755.1 Bacteroidota bacterium
TGGGGCATCTTGCGTGTTAATTTATGGCGTAATTCAAAGCCCACTTGCACAACCAAGAAATTTAATTGGAGGTCATTTGGTAAGTGCAATAATCGGTGTAACAGTCTTTCAATTATTACCAGATATTATTTGGCTCACAGCACCGTTAGCCGTTGCCTTATCAATTATTGGAATGCAATATACCAAGACTTTACACCCACCAGGCGGAGCAACAGCCCTTATTGCAGTTTCGGGTTCAGGAAGTATAAAAGACTTAGGATATTTATATGTGTTTTTTCCTGTGTTATCAGGAGTTGTTATTTTGTTGTTAGTCGCACTAATTGTGAATAATATGACTTCTCAACGAAAGTACCCGAGTGATGACAGATTTTCAAGAAATTTTAAATGGTTTATTGACCCAATAAGAGACCAATCACATAGAATCAAACAAAAACAAAATAAGCGTAAAAATAAGAAGCCATCCACTAACAATGTATAAGTGTAATGCGGGCTAAAGTGCTAAATTTAAACGAATTGAATATTAACAAACATAAAGCTAAACCGAAAGTGAAGCGCTTCTAATCCCGAACTACGTTTATACTAACCGTTATAGCCAATGGTAAGACGACCGTGCAACTCAAGATTATGGAAGTCTAAAAACAAAATTTCATTATCTTTAAAACACGAATAAATGACTAATTGACAAGATTAATGAAAATAAACAAAAAGATAAATTTGGGAACGACTATTACAATTACTAAAATATGCCGTATAATTGCACTTAATAATACCAGCCACGCTTCCCACTTGAACAGCGCACCCGGGCTGGTTTTCGATTTTTATAGGGTTAACTTAAATTCAAAAATCCTATGAAATACAATAAGTTACCCATCGCAATACCTGAACAAGTAGAAAAATTAAAGTGCCGTGGGCTAAAGTTTGATAACGAAATAAAAGCTCAAAATTATCTCTCCAATATTAGCTATTACCGATTAAGAGCTTACACATACCCTTTTCAAGACAATTCCCAAGATGACCAACCATTTAATGTTGATGTTACATTTGAGCAAATCATAGAACTTTACGTATTTGACAGAAAGCTCCGTCTGTTAATATTTGATGCTATTGAAAAAATTGAAATCGCATTAAGAACTCAAATCATCTATCATTTTGCATTAACTCACGGAAGTCATTGGCAACTTAAGCCTGAACTCTATAGAGACCCAATGAGATTTGCCAACCATTGAGATAGTTTACAAAAAGAAATAGATAGAAGTAACGAAACATTTATTGACCATTACAAAAACAAATACACCAACCCGACAGAACCACCAAGTTGGATGAGCTTAGAAGTAAGTAGTATGGGTTTATTGTCAAAGATTTTTCAAAACTTGAAAAAGAGTCCTGAAAAATTAGCTGTTACCTCTCATTTTGGTCTTAAAGATGTTTCAGTTATTGAGAATTGGATACTTTGCTTTAGCACATTAAGAAACATTTGTGCTCATCACGGACGAGTTTGGAATAGACGACTGATACAAATTAAACTTCCTACTCACCCAACCCATACTTTCTTGAAAAACAAATTAATATATACAAACAAGCTTTATGCAACATTATCTTGTATAGAGTATGTTTTAAAACAAATAAGTCCAGGTTCAACATTTAGTGAGCGACTTAAGGAATTAATGAAAACCTGTCCATTGGCACAGACAAAAGAAATGGGTTTTCCCAAAAACTGGTTAGACGAAGAAATATGGAAATAACCACTGGCTATAACAGGCGTTAGGCGCAATGGCGGGTGTCGTGGTTAATTGAACATTCTACCTCGCATCAACTTTAGTGCTGGGTTGACAGTTTTACCTTCGGTGCTGCTTCGCGGTGTGCCCTGAAATCCCTCACGAACGCCAAGCCCGAAACCTTAATAGTCACGGCTAACTGACACCTCCTCGTCGGAACCACTAACAACCAATAATACCCAATGTTACCATTGTTTAACCCCTAAAAATCTAACTTCGGTTGTCTGATAAATGGGGAGGGGGCATTGTTTTTACCGATGGGGTCAATTTCAGTCTAACGAAATGGGGTTGGGTTTTCTGATTATTCCAACAATAACAACCAAGAACTGAACCCAAACATGCACACCAAAACTGGCACAAAATAAAAAAGCCACCGTTTCGGGTGACTTTTCTCTTATTGGAGTAGCGAAGGGGGGAATTGAACCCCCGACCTCAGGGTTATGAATCCTGCGCTCTAACCACCTGAGCTACCTCGCCATTTGGGGCTGCAAAAATAACAAATACCCGTTAAAAACCAAAGATTTTTGCAATTATTGCAAATACTTATAATTTTCAATCCAGGTAATTCTCCTGGATACCAAAACTTAGAGTGCAAGCAGTAGCAGGAAAAAGAAGAATATAACAGACTAAAACAGTCAATAGTATTACGGAGGAGAATAATCAATAAGCGGTTTAGCCGAGATTATTTATTTAATACCGATTCCACTTCGGCAAAGACCGTATCGGAAGTTAGTGTCTCCATGCAACTGCCACCATCTACACAACTGCCGCGATAGAAACATTTACATGCTTTAGGCGGCTGCACAATGCTTCCCTTGCCAAATAAATCAAATTCGTGTGGATTGAAAATGTTATTCATCAAAACAATTTTTTTACCCAACCCCAGGGTTAAATGCATGCCCATGGTTACTTGGGTAACCACCAAATCGCAATGGTCTATCAAATTGATGAATTGATTTAATGGATAGTAGCCCAAATAAGTAGCGCCGCTTCCAGCCTGAATGTCTTGGTTGCGTTGATCTTCTTGTGCTCCCCCCAACAATAAGGGATAATACCCGGCATCCGAAATCTTTTTCGCCAATTCCACCCACTTCTCTATGCTCCAAAGTCGAGTGGTCCAACGATCACCACAGCCCGTATTTAAACCAATGATTTTTTTATCGGTTGGGAGGTTCCAGACAAAGCCCTTATCGGCGTGATTATCCAATAAATAAGGCTCCCCGTGATACGTCAAACCACAAATTTCGAAAATCTCTGTGCAATAATTCTTGGTATTTGCTTTGCTCACATCGTCAAATAACCCAGTATCAAATTTATGTTGCGCCAACTCGTTTACCGGCTGTGTGGCACCATCTTTCAAAATAAAACCGTACTTCTCCGTAGCCGAAACCATGGATAACAATCCCGAAGCCTCTTTTTCTTTATCTAAATTGATAGCAATATCCCAATGGGTATTGGTTACATACAAACTCGCTTCAATTCCTAACTTGTAAATTTCGTGGATTTGACCTTTTGGAAGAATATCTGGAAATAATGTGATCCAAGTGAATTTCGCGTTTGGATACAGCTCTTTATACCGTGTAATCAAAGGGGTTGTGCGGATTACATCGCCCATGGCTCCTAATTTTATTATTAGGATTTTCTTGTCGATGGGTGTGTATGCCTTACAGTTTTCACAGTGATAACCATGTTCCTTATGGGGTTTGCAAGGAATGTGGCCGAGAAAATGAAGGCAATCCGCGTTAAATTTCATAGGGCGAAAATAATTTATTTTTCGTCCGAAATAACGGCTCACACAACCAAACACAAGGAAAAGTTGTCTAACTTTGAGAAACAATTTAAAAATTGAATGCGTAAATGGCGATTTTTACTGGGTTTACTTGTCTTTTTACTGGGACAACATCAGGTAATGGCCTCGCATTTGGTGGGTGGATTTTTAACTTACGAATATTTACCCCCTACCGCCGCAGGTTTTAATTATCGTGTTACCATTTTCGCTTACCGAGATTGTTCGGGTTCCGTTCAGTTTGATGATGCCATCGGTTTATGTATTTACAACAACAATAAGTCGTTTTATAAACAGGTAGATATTAAGGTTTTATCGAAAAAAAAAGTAGATCCCGTGGGCAATACAGCTTGTCCGGAATTAGCAAAAGCGTGTTTGGAACAAGGGATTTACCAAACTACAATTACCGTCCCTGCCTCCAGTACTGGGTACCACCTGAAATGGGAACGCTGTTGCAGAAATACCCAAACCAACTTAGCCGATCAAGGCGGGGTGGCTTATCAGGGTCAGACGTATTACGGTTTTATTCCTCCCACCAGTATAAAAAATAGTTCCCCGTACTTTTTGGACGTACCGGTGCCATTTATCTGCGCAGGAGATACAACTACCATCCGTAACCGGGCACTGGATATCGATGGCGATTCCTTGAGTTATAAATTAGTGACTCCTTGGCAAGGTGCTACCGCGGGTTTGCCCGAGATTTTAGCGTGTAACGATCCAATGACCCCGTTTTACGCGGTGGATTATAATTCCGGATTTAGTGCAACCACACCCTTCGGAAATTCCGGAATTGCCAGTGTAGATGCATTTAATGGTTTAACAACTTATTTATCGCCAAATACCGGTCGATATGCAGTTTGCGTTGAAGTAACCGAATGGAGAAATGGGGTGGCAATTTCCACCGTACGTTTGGATTTGCAAATTCTGGTAATTTCTTGCGGAAAGAATGAGAAACCCCGATTGAAATACGAGGGCACAACGCAGGTGTGGAATGTGGAAGTAGGCGAAACCATTTGCAGAGACGTAACAGGGTTTGATAGCAAGGATACCAGTCAAGTAGTTACCTTGCGTGCCTATGGCGACATTCTCACCGGAACCAATGGATACACGGGAAAAAAGGCAACAATGACGCCTTCGGTGAATGCAAATATTAAAACCGTAACCAGTGAGTTCTGCTGGACTCCCAACTGCGATATCAATACTACCAATCCTTATCGGGTAACATTTGAGGCTTTTGATAACGGATGTCCGTCGAAATTTGTGAACCAAAACGTTCTGATATACGTTAAGCCCGTTAAAGTAACCGAGAAAATCGCGGGTCCAACACTCTTATGTGCAAATACCTTGGGCTCGCAGTACGATATGAGTTTTTCTGTGGCCGACCACAAATACAAATGGGAGGTTAGCAATGGGAAAATTGTAGGTTCGGATACAGGTAAGTCGTTGATTGTTAATTGGGGCCCCGATACGGTAGGGCTGGTTCGATTGCGTGTTTTTAATCGTTTTGGTTGTGAGGGGAAACCCGTTGAACTTCCCGTAAAATTGTTAAAAGCTCCGGATGTTCCCGCATTAACTGGGCCGGATACCGTTTGTTTACAACAGAATTTTTCGAAGCAATTACTCTTGCCTTCGGGTCATTCCGTGCAATACACATGGAATACTTCGCAACTGCAGAAAATCGGCGATAATACATCGGGTAGTAGTTTTGCAATGACATTTAAACCCACTGCTGGAGGAAATGGTGCTTGGATTAGTATTCGATTGGCAAAGAATGTTACCAGTGGAGGTAATCCAGTAACCTGCTACAGCCCATGGGATACCAGCAAGGTGTTTGTGAGTACACCGGTTTCCAGTGGGGTACTAGGTCCACAATCGGTGTGTCCGAATAACAAAGGTTTAATTTATAACTTAGATAAAAAATATCCAGGAGCTAAATATACATGGACCGCTACGGGTCAGACTGGTAGTAAAGTGGTAAACGATACACAATATGTAGTAGATTGGGGAGGAGTAGGTATTGGAACTATAAAGGTGGTGGTAACCGATCGTTTTGGTTGCAGAGATTCTTCGTTTATTTCGGTGGTGAAAAATCACTCTTTGGCCAAGCCAAAGGTGTTTGGTGATACCAATTTGTGTGCATTAACCAACAACGAGCCGTATTGGGTGAAAGGGGAACAAAAAGAGAACTACACTTGGCAAGTTGTGGGAGGGGCATTTGCCGGCGGCAACACCGGATCTGCCATAAAAGTTAATTGGGGTGTTGCCGCCGCCGCCAGCATTGGCGTGCAGGCTTCTGCTTACGATTCCGTATCGAAATTACCCTGTCTATCCCCCTGGAGCACCGTTAAGGTTATTCTTCAGCCTGCACCAAATGCCCCACCCGTAATAACTATTAATCAGTGCCAAACACGCAACTGGATTAGTTACTGGAAACCCCAAGCTACCGTTGCCGGTGAAAAAATATACCCACAAATTTCTGCCGCAGGTTTAACTTTTAAAATGGTTCCCTCAGCAGATTCTTCATCATGGGATGTGCAATTCTATGGAGATACATTTGGTGTATTTACAGTACAATATCGACTTACCTCCCAATGGTACTGTCCAGGACCATTTACATCGGCGAATATCACGCTCAAACCTCGACCTAAGACATCCAAAATTTCAGGATCTTCCGATGTTTGTTTCCCGAATTTAAACAATATCAGCTACCAAGTTTCAGGAGAAACAGGTTCCACGATGGAATGGTGGTTAACTCAAGGTGGATTTACCAATCCGCCCCTGAGCACCGATAAGCAGATCAATGTAACGTGGTCATTAACAGCCACTCCAGGTACGGTTAGAGCCGTTGAGACGTCTTCGGATGGTTGTATTGGCGATACCCAACAACTGCAAATTTTTGTAGATAATCCAAGCGTCGTCCTTAATTTTATTACCGTAGCTCCACCGCCCAATGCGGATAATTCGGTATGGCTAAGCTACAATGTTTTAAATGCTCCACGTTACAATAACTTGGTGTTTATACAGTCGCGGCCTGCCAGCACCGGTAATTTTGTCACAGTGGGTACCAGCAATGTAGGCGTCAGTCAGTTCATCCACGCCAACGTAAATACGGATATTGTAGCACGAGAATATCGGATTGCCATCGTGAATCGTTGTGGAGATACCTTGTATTCATTGCCTCATACCTTGGTTTTGCTAAATGGACAGAAGACAGGCCCATTTAGTATGGCTCATACCTTTAGTCCATATTTGGGTTTCCCCAATGGCGTGAATCGATACGAATTATATCGATCCTTCACCAACGGCAACGATTTCCAATTGTACCAAACTTATTCCAATCCCCAATCGGACAATTTCGATAACGGTAAGGATAATTACGCGCAATATTTTCGTATTAAAGCCATCGAAAACGGTACCGGTACCGAAAGTTGGAGCAACGATATATTAATCAATTACGAACCCGTATTGTTTATTCCCAATGCCTTTACCCCCAATCAAAAAGGGGGGAATGAAGTATTTATTCCATTTAGCGGTGGGTTGAAAACCTATAAAATGAGTATTTACAACCGGTGGGGGGAAAAGTTATTCGAAACCGCCAATATGACAGAAGGTTGGGATGGCACGGTTTTGGGTGACCCAGTGATGCAAGGAATTTACGTGTATGTAATTGAATATTCCGATTACCAGAATAAGCAATATACAACCCAAGGAACCTTGCAATTAATCCGATAATATTCTATAATTGAATAAACTTAAACTATGAGTAATCCATTTTTCTCAGATTCGGCTTTTAGCAATGCGCGAGAAGCTTCGTATTCGGAAACCATGACGGTTTCGGGTACTGTTAACAAAACGATTTTATTGTTTGCTTTGATGGTTATTCCTGCTGGACTCCTTTGGCTCGATATGGGTGTACAAGGCGGAGAAGGTGCTGATGGAATTGGCTATGCCATGAACAACGGACTATCTAAGTACATGTGGGGAGGTTTGATTACTGGACTTTTAGCATCTTTGATAATGATGTTCAAGAAGTCTTGGGCTCCTGTTTTAGCACCAGTATATGCCGTAGGTGAAGGTCTTTTCTTAGGTGCAATTTCTTTAGTTTTTAATAGTTTATACGATGGTATTGTTATGAATGCCGTGGGTATTACCATGTTGGTGTTCACTGGGATGTTGCTAGCGTATAGAAGTGGCTTATTGAGAGCTACGCCGATGTTTACCAAAATTTTAATTTTTGCTACCATGGGTGTGGGTGTATTCTACTTAATCACCATGATCATGGGAATGTTTGGGGTACAGAGCTTCTACTACGGAAATAGCATGTTGTCAATTGGTATTTCTGCTTTAATCGCTGGAATTGCCGCCTTCAATTTGATCATGGATTTCGCATTCATCGAACAACAATCCGAAATGGGAGCGCCTAAATACATGGAGTGGTTCTCAGGAGTAGCTTTGTTAATGACCTTAGTTTGGTTGTACCTTGAGATTTTGCGACTTTTAGCAAAATTGCAGAGTAGAGACTAATCGCTATGTTGATTTTATCTCGTCCTGAAAACAATTGACACGGACTTGATATAAAAAATACATTTAAATAAACCTCGGGAGTTAAAACTTTCGAGGTTTTTTTATTCCATTGATTTTTGGATTGTCTGTTTAAATTTACATCAATCTTCGTCGTATTCTAACGCCAACTTGGCGCTTTGCAATTCCGATAAGGCGTGTTGTTCTTTTAAAGATCTTGCAATTTCAATTCCCTGTTCGAAAATCTCCATGGCGGACTCTTTTTCGCCCAAATCGATCAAGCATTTGCCCAAATGATAATAAGTAGCTACGTAATTGGGGTGCTCGGCAACCAACCATTGATACTTTGATAATGCAATTTCCTTATCTCCTGCTTTCCACCATTCCTGCGCTAACGCATAATTTAAAAAAGGATCGTTCGGTGTGTCTTCGAGAAAAGCGAGGATTTGATTGATACGATTCGACATATAAATTATCGGATTGCTATGGATACATGCAGCCATCGCTGGGGGCTGACTTTCCCTGAAATAGCAATGGCATCATTAATATTGAACTTGAAAAAATGAGCGTCAACGGTAGCATCAATTGCTTGTAGCACGTAGATTCCGGCCAGCGACAATATTGCTACATCCCGATTTCCTCGATATTTATCCCGTTCTGCGATTAATTGGGCGGTGGGAGTTTTCCCTATTTTGAAAATTCCTGATATGGAATCATTCAGGGTTCTAAGCTTAGATCGGTTGGTAATCATGGAATAGCCTGCATAACCAAAAGCACCATATACAATGGGTACTTTCCAGTATTTTCGATTGTAAATCTGACCGCTACCTGGAAAGGCGAGCGCTAAAATGGTTGCCTTTTTTGGAGAATGAATATGAGTGTCCTGGAGTAACTTGTTATTGTTATGGAGTATCTTGCTAGTATCTTGAAAACCACCTGACAATCTAGGAAACCGGTATGGTAATAACCCTGGTTCAACATCGGGCTTTGCGCGGAATTGCGTTCCTTGGGTAAATCCAAGGTTGGCTATTAGAACCCACGTTAGCAAGAATAAATGTCGAACCAAGATTTTGGGAAATTAGTCTTGAATTCTCGAAAGGATGCGTTCTAGATCCTCGCGATTTTTATAAGAAATAATAATTTTACCTTTACCCTTGGCTCCATTTTTTAAATGAACATGGGCATTAAGTTTTTTGTAAAACGCTTCGGTGATTCGATCAATTTCAGGATCCCAATCCGTTCCCTTTGGAAAATCATAGGTTTTTCCTTCTTTCGTTGCTTTGGCTAATGATTCAACTTCACGAACATTCAATTGATTGTCTATCATTTGTGCATACAAACGCATTTGAGTGTCCGGGTCATCAATGTTGATGATCGCTCGAGCATGACCCATGCTAACAACACCTTGTTTGATACCCAATTGAATGGCGTCGGGCAGTTTTAATAATCGCAAGTAATTATTTACCGTGGTACGATCCTTTCCAACACGTTCGCCCAGTTCTTCTTGTTTGAGATTGCATTCTTCCAACAATCGCTTATAACTCATTCCAATTTCAATGGCATTTAAGTCGCTACGTTGAATATTCTCAATCAATGCCATTTCTAGCATGTCTTGGTCGTTAGCTACACGAACGTATGCTGGTATTTGGGTTAGACCCGCCAACTGCGAAGCCCTAGTTCTGCGTTCTCCGGAAATAATTTGAAAACGATCGGCACTCATTTTTCTCACCGTAATCGGTTGAATCACACCGTGTACCTTAATCGACTCTGCTAATTCTTCCATCTCCGCCGGCCCGAACTCCGTTCTGGGTTGAAACGGATTGGCTTCAATATTTCTGATAGGCACCATGCTAACATGGCCAATTGGTGCGTTTACTGCTGCGTTTACATCGTTACCTGCATCTTCCAACAACGCACTCAATCCTCTACCCAAGCCGGGTTTTTTCTTTATCTGTGTACTCATGCAATTTCCTCCGTTTCGGTTACTTCAATCATTCCGTTTTTCTGCAATATCTCTTTGGCAAGGTTCAAATAGCCGATAGAACCCTTACTCTCTGCATCGTGATGAATCACCGGAATTCCATAACTGGGAGCTTCGCCCAATTTAGTGTTTCGTTGTATAATACAGTCAAAAACAATGTCTTGGAAGTGAGTTTTTACGTCTTCAACAACTTGGTTGCACAAACGCAATCTTCCATCGTACATCGTCAATAAGATTCCTTCAATTTCCAATTGCTTATTCAAGTGATTTTGAATGATCTTAATGGTATTCAATAATTTACCTAAACCCTCCAAAGCGAAATATTCGCACTGAACAGGAATAATAACGCTGTTCGCCGCAGTTAATGCATTGGTAGTAATCAAACCCAAGGAAGGAGAACAATCGATAATGATAAAATCGTATTGATTTTGAATTGTTTTTAGCAAACCCTGCATGATTCGCTCACGATTTGGCATGTTCAACAATTCAATTTCCGCACCAACCAGGTCAATGTTGGATGGCAATAAATCCAAAAATGGGGTAGGTGTGCTGATGATTACATCCTGAGGGTGAATTTCTTGAACCAAACATTCGTACAGTCCAATACGGATGTTCTTTGGGTTAAATCCTACGCCGGAGGTAGAGTTTGCCTGTGGATCGGCATCTACCAGTAAGGTTTTGTATTCCAATACAGCCAAACTGGCCGCTAGATTGATAGCCGTGGTAGTTTTACCAACTCCGCCTTTTTGGTTGGCAATAGCAATGATTTTTCCCATGTTCGAATCCTGTGTTTAAGTAAGTTGCCTAAAATCCAATTTCAAATGCATCGATGCTTATTTTTGTTGTATGGATCATTTCGATCCAATAAAACTCACCATGCGTCGCTTTGATTTTTTAAGCATCAACAAAATTATTTCCTGCACTCGGGAATTCAACATCTTTTATCTCGCAGTTGTCTACATTGGAATGGGTATTACTAGTTGCCAAAATGTGGATAATTATTCTAACTATCAGATATTCAATTATAACGATGATGCTGGAATTACCACCTTGGATCCTGCCTTAGCACGTTCACAATCCGAAATTTGGCTGGTTTCACAACTCTTTAATAGCTTGATTGACTTGGATAAGGACCTAAAACCTGTACCTGGATTGGCCCAGAAATGGTTCGTGGAAAACGGTGGAAAACACATTCAATTAACCCTGAAAAAAAACATCCGATTTTGCACCTTATCTGCAAATACACTATCAAAATCCCTTTCAAATAAAATTCTATCGGCTTACGACGTAGTGGCAAGTTTACAGCGCGTAGCAAACCCGGTAAATGCCTCCCCTGGATTGTGGATTTTTACTAATTTAGATACCATACAACGGGGACGAGGTATTTGGGCTGATAACGACTCAACGGTTTCCATTTTTCTAATAAAACCCCAAGCATCTTTCATTTCGTTATTGGCAACTTCGTATTGCTCTGTTATACCCAAAGAATTGTGCGCACAAGAAAAATCCTTCATTTCAAGAAATCCTATTGGAACTGGACCGTTCTACCTAAAGCGTTGGGAAACGGATGTAAAACTGGTGTTGAGAAAGAATCCATCGTATTTTGAAAAAGACAGCCAAGGGATTTCTCTCCCTTATTTGGATGCAATTGCGGTATCGTTCATAAAAAATAAACAAACTGCCTTTATGCAATTTGTTGCGGGCAAATTTGATTTTTTCAACGGATTGGAAGGGTCATTTAAAGATGAATTATTAACCGATTCCGCTACCTTAAAACCGAAATACAAATCTAGATTTAATCTACTAGTAACCCCATTTCTAAACACTGAGTATATTGGTTTATATATGGATTCATTAAATCCAGGTCATCCAATTTTGCGGAATCAACTGTTCAGAAAAGCCATGTCATTGGCAATTCCACGTGCCAATTTAGTGCGATTTGTTCGGAATGGTTTGGGAGATCCAGCCGATCGAGGCTTTATTCCCCCTGCACTTTTGCCAAGTGGTACTTCAATTCCTTTAAGTAACGAGAGTTGCAATCGTTCTAAAGCCAATAAAATAGGTCAATCTCAGAGCAATGAACATTCCGATGAAATTACTACCAAGACCTTGGATACAGAAGAGAACAATGAACGTTGGGCACTTGATTTCGCAGCGTCGAAAAAAATAATTAGTCAATTGAAATCCCAAGGGGTAAAGATTCCAGAACTCATTCTTACTACCAATGCCGATTATCTCGATATGGCAGTATATCTGCAAAAAGCATGGAACGATGTGGGAATACCCATAACCATTGATTTACAAACATCCGCGGTATTACGAAAGAAACGAAATGAAGGGTCTTTGCAACTGTTTCGAGGTTCTTGGATCGCCGATTATCCCGATGCTGAAAGCTATTTAGCCTGTTTTTACGGGCCGTATTGTTCGCCCAATGGTCCCAATTATACCCATTTTGAATCGTCTGATTTTGATGATTTATACCGCGAAATTGAATCAGGCACCAAAGGGGAAGATTACAGAAATGCAGCGGTATTAGCAGCCAATGCAATTCTAAATGAGTCGAATCCAGTAATACCCTTGTATTATGATAAAAGTTTGCGATTGTTCCATCCTTGGGTGGAAGGTTTACAAAACGATGCAGCAAATCGTTTAATTTTAAAACAGGTGAAGATTAAACGCTCGCCTCTATAAACGCTCGTAGTTCTGCGTTCTTTTCTTTAGCAGCCTGCATGTCTTCTTTGGAACCTTCCCACCATTTCTGACCCTGATGAACAAAAACAATATGTTCTCCAATGTCTAATACGGTTTTCATATCGTGGCTGTTTATTATGGTGGTAATATTAAACTCTCTGGTAATTTCGGCCAATAAATTATCAATTACGCGAGAGGTTAGGGGATCCAACCCCGAATTGGGCTCGTCGCAAAATAAATATTTGATATTGAGTGCTATCGCTCTAGCAATACCTACGCGCTTTTTCATTCCACCTGAAATTTCAGAAGGATATTTTCCGTATGCATGACTCAGATTAACACGATTTAAGCAATATGCAACACGATCTAAACGCTCTTGTTTGGTCATGTTTCCAAACATAATTAATGGGAATTCTACATTTTGTTCAACGGTTAAGGAATCGAACAATGCGGTACCTTGAAATAACATCCCAATTTCCTTTCTCAGGTCTTTTTTCTCTTCATAATCTAAATCATGGAAGCTCTGGCTCCCAAACAATACCTCCCCCGAAGTTGGGACTTCCAAACCCACCATGCATTTTACTAAAACGCTTTTACCACCGCCACTAGCACCAATGATTAAATTACAAACGCCCGGTTTGAATGTGGCATTCATGTCTTTCAATACCTGACGATCGCCGAAAAATTTATTTACGTTCCTTAATTCAATCATGTTACAAGAACATTTTAGCGATGATCAAATCGGCAAACAAAATAAACACACAAATACGGGTCACCGCTTTGGTCCCGGCTTCTCCAACTTCCAAGGCGCCTCCAGTTGTATAATATCCTTGAAAAACACTGAGCGACGTAATTAAAAAAGCAAAAATGAAAGCTTTTACTAGCATAATATTCGCATATAAAGGCATAAATGAGCTTCGAACTCCGGTAACAAATTCGTCCGCCGTTACTACGCCAGTAAATTTGCCTGCCCATAGTCCTCCATAAATCAATAAAAAATTAGAAACGATTACTAAACAAGGAATCATGATAACTCCAGCAATAATTTTGGGTAGTCCCACAAATCCTGCCGAATTTATTCCCATTACCTCGTAGGCATCCAATTGTTCGCTAATACGCATATTCCCTACTTCGGAAGCGATATTAGCACCAACTTTACCGGCCAAAACCAAACAGGTAATGGTAGGAGCTAATTCCAGTACAGAACTCGAACCAACCACGGATCCTACAATGCTCATTGGGAAAAAACTGGGTGGAAGAATTCCAGAATCAACCATAAGTTGAGAGGCCGTTTGAACCGTTGTAACAGCGCCGGTGAATAAAGCTATTAAAACAACAATGAGCAATGAATCTACACCAATAAGATTCATTTCTCTCATCAAATTTTGCCAAAACATGTACATCCTTTCGGGTCTGCGAAGTACGTAACGCATGAAAAGTACATATCGACCAACTTCCCTGAATAAATTCATGATTAAAGGGGTAAAGTTATTACGTAAAACGCAATTTTTTACGAAATTTTACTCCATACAGTGCGGTGAGGAGATTTGTTTAATTCGTTCCGTATTGGTGCACTTTCGGGCTTCATTAATAACTCGTCATTTTCTAGCCACTGCGCGGCTTCCACCCGAGATGCAATCAATATGGCTTCGTCTTGCCGTATATCAGCAATTTTTAAATCCAAAATTCCACTTTGTTTGGTTCCATCCAATTCACCGGGTCCTCGTAATTCCAAATCAACTTTGGCAATTTCAAAACCATCGTTGGTGGAAACCATCGTGTTTAATCGCTTCTTGCCATTTTCTGATAGTTGGTGCCCCGAAATCAATATACAATAACTTTGTTCGCTTCCTCGTCCAACTCTACCGCGTAATTGATGCAATTGACTTAGCCCAAATCGCTCCGCATTTTCAATCACCATTACACTGGCATTAGGGACATTTACACCCACTTCAATCACGGTAGTAGCTATCATGATATCGGTTTGGTGTAGTTTGAATTTTTGCATCTCCGATTCTTTTTCGATGGCTTTCATTCTGCCATGTACCAAAGAATATTTGAAATCGGGAGTGGGTAGGTAGGAAGATACCATATCGTATCCCGACATTAAACTATTCAGTTCTAATTTTTCACTGTCTTCAATCAACGGGAAAACATAATAAACCTGCCTTCCTAAAGCAATTTCTTTTTTCAGAAAATCCATGATCAGCGGGCGCATCGACTCTGCTCGATGGATTGTTTTAATTGGTTTTCGGCCTTTAGGTAGTTCATTAATGACACTTACTTCTAAGTCGCCATACAGGGTCATTGCCAATGTTCTTGGAATTGGTGTGGCCGTCATTACTAAAATATGGGGAAGCACCTTGCCTTTTTTCCAGAGTTTTGCCCGTTGTGCTACGCCAAATCGATGTTGCTCGTCAATTACTACCATCCCAAGTTGCTGAAAAACTACATTGTCTTCTAATAAAGCATGGGTTCCTACCAAAATATGAATGCTGCCGTTGGCAATTCCCTCCAATAGTTCCACCCTCGCTTTTTTAGAACTACTACCTGTGAGTAACGCGATTTTTAATCCCAAGGATTCCACCCATTCTTGCAAACTATAAAAATGCTGAGTAGCTAATATCTCTGTAGGTGCCATTATGCTAGCTTGGTACCCGTTATCGATGGCCATGAGCATACTTAGCAGTGCGACAATGGTTTTTCCGGAACCTACATCACCTTGTAAAAGTCGGTTCATTTGCAAACCCGATTTTACATCGTGGCGGATTTCCTTCAGCACATTTTTCTGGGCATTTGTTAATTCAAAGGGTAATTTTTCTTTGTAAAACGAATTGAAATAATGACCTACTTTTTCAAATATGATTCCTTTGTAAGTTCGATTTCTGTTGCCTTTTAATTGCAAATACCGCAATTGGAGATAGAAAAATTCTTCAAATTTCAATCTGCGTTTCGCTTCTTCTAATCGAGTTATGTTCTCGGGGAAATGCAATTCTTTTATCGCTTCTTTTCTTGAAGGGAACTTGAATTTATCCAAGATAGACTGAGGAAGATTTTCCTCAATGTGAAAATGAGGATGCGTTACGGCTGCTCTACAAATTTGAACCATAAAACGATTGTCTAATCGTTTTCGGCGCATCCCATCCGTCATGGGATAAACAGGAACAAGGCTGCCCCCTGCTTTAGGATTTTGTAAGTCTAAAATCTCTAATTCA
>JBJOFM010000123.1:0-10815 GCA_046048755.1 Bacteroidota bacterium
TGTTTTTGATATCAAATCCTACCCGCTCACCCAAATCTTCTAAAATTTCGTTCACCAATTTATCGGCATCGGACCAATCTGGTTTTACGCGTAAATCGGGAACCGGGCATAGGATAAACAAATTCTCACATCCATCTGGAGCACATTCTGGATTGCTTTTACTAGCCACATTTACATAGTAGTAGGGTTTCTCAGGAGCTACGGAGCTTCTAAAAATGGTATCGGCATAGGCCCTAAAATTGTTGCCTAAAAAGTAATTATGGTGCTGAATTCCATCAATTTTACCCTTAACACCAAGATAAATGGTAAACGGAGCCAAGGTCCATTCCAACTTATCCAGTTTCGCAGGGGTGAATTTGGGTCGATTTAAAAACTTACCACGGAACCAAGCCGCATCGGCATTCACCACGAACAAATCGGCATCAAATCGCTCACCCGTAGCACTTACTGCGGTTTTCATCGCACCGTTGGACTGCTCCACCCGTACGATTTCCGTATTCAACTTAATTTCAACACCTTTTTTCTCCAATAAGCCTAAAATTCCATCCACAATTTTGTACATACCGCCATTAACATTCCAGTAGCCATCGTGTTGTAATTCCGTGTAATTCAACAAATTATATACAGATGGCGTATTAAATGGAGTGGCTCCCAAAAAGAATGCTACCAAAGAAAAAATTATTTTTACCTCTTCACTATCAAAATGTCGTTCCAATTCCTCCCAAAAGGTGCGGAACATTTTCGGTAGGTGTTTAACGGGTACGGTAGCCATACTCGCTAGGAAATGCAGTATACTATTGAAGTTTTTCTTAATTATTCGGTACTCCGTATCGTGAAAAATCTCTTTGGCACCCAGTAGGTATTTTTTAGCCTTCGCTTCAAAATCGTCTTCCAGACCTCGAAACTCTTCGGCCAATTTGGCTAAGTCTTTGTAAATTTTAAACACCCGATCGCTGCCCGCAATATTCACGGTATACAACGGATCCAATTCGTTTAATTCAAAAGGAATTGGTTCACCAATGGATTGAAATAACTCCTTAAATTCATATCCCATGGAGAAAAAAGACGGACCAATGTCGAACGTAAACCCATCTTGCTTCAATATATTCAATCTGCCACCGGGGGTAGATTGTTTTTCAACGATAGTAACCTTGTACCCTTTATAACTCAACCTCAAGGCAGTAGATAAACCTCCTAGCCCTGCACCAATGATTACTACCGACTTAGTCATGAGAATATTCCTTCAAAAATTTACGTTTTACAAATAAGAAACCAAAAGCTTGTGCACCTTCTTTGGTATGAACTGCATGATGCAGATGGTGCGTCTGTCGCATCGCCTTAAAATAACCTAAACGGGCTCTTGTTAACCACTTAATACGTTGATGTACAAACACATCGTGCACCAAAAAATAAGCAACGCCATAGAGAGCAATACCCAAACCAGCAAAGAACCTCCAATCGAAGGCATTTGCACCTACCACAATCAACCAAACCGATGGGATGGCAAACATAAATCCAAATAAATCATTCAATTCCAATGTTCCCTTGCGTGGTTTGTGATGACTTTCGTGCCAAACCCATAAAATTCCATGCATGATGTACTTGTGTGTAAACCAAGCAACCCCTTCCATTAATACGAAGAAAAACAGTAATACTAGTGCGTTAATCATAATTGACGTTTTATAAAAACACTCTAACAAACGAAATGTTTTGTTTAATTTTTTATTTAATTTGAGTCCAAAAAGATAAACATTTAATTCGGTATACGCACTACCAAACCATGAATAATCTGCAAACTAAAATTTAAGGTTCCACAGGGATGTTTTACCTTTGTTTTTCAAACCGTTAAAAAAAGTTTAGATGCTGAACATTCTGCACGATTACCCCCTACTATCTCTTAACACATTTGGCATTCAAGCGAACGCTAAAACCTGCGTGTACATAGAAAACATCGAGCAGTTACAGGAAGTCATCAAGCAATTTCAAGGTTTGCCAAAACAGATTTTAGGAGGCGGATCCAATGTTGTATTAACGGGAAATCTCAAAACAATACTGCTCGTTAACCGAATTAAAGGTATACAAATTATTTCCGAAGACTCAGAATTTGTGTTGTTGGAATGTGGCGCAGGAGAAAATTGGCACGAAACGGTGATGCATACCATAGAAAATGGATGGGGCGGATTGGAAAATTTAAGCTTAATCCCAGGAACTGTGGGTGCTGCACCGATTCAAAATATAGGTGCTTACGGGGCCGAATTAAAGGATTGCTTTGTTCAATTATCGGCAATTGATTTAGAATCTGGAGAATTCTGCTCGTTTTCTCGCGACGAATGTAAATTTGGTTATCGGGAGAGCATTTTTAAACACGAGGTGAAAGGGAAATACATTATCACATCGGTTCAATTTAAATTAGCTAAAAACCCGGTTATCAAAACTCAATATGGCGATATCCAACAAACGTTGCAAGATTGGGGAATCCCAAATCCTGGTGTGGCCGATGTGAGCAAGGCAGTTATACATATAAGACAGAGCAAGTTGCCAAATCCTGCAGAAATTGGCAATTGCGGCAGTTTCTTCAAAAACCCAGTAATTGAAGTGGAACATTTCAATCAGCTAAAATTAGAATTCCCTACCATTAAGTCTTTTGATGCCGGTCCGGGAAAAGTAAAAGTGCCTGCGGGATGGTTAATAGAAACAGCAGGTTGGAAGGGTTTTCGAGAAGGGAATTACGGAGTGCATGAAAAACAAGCTTTGGTTTTGGTAAACTACGGAAACGCCACAGGAAAGGAAATAATAGAATTAGCAAAGAGAATACAGGCCGATATATTGCAGAAATTCCAAATCGTTTTGGAAATGGAAGTGAATACTTGGTAAAAGAGCGGATATTTCCTTAATTTGCTATGCATGCGTCTGAATCTTCGATTTTGTTGTGTTTTACTTAGCAGTGTTATATCGATTAACTTTTTATGGTCTCAATCGGTAAGCACCCAATCTGCAGGTTCACTCAACCCTAGTTGGATTGCGAAAAAAGCTCAACTGAGTTCTTTAACCCCCATCACCACCAAGCAATTCACTTCGGCCGATGGGAAAGCCTCGGGGTCAGGAATTTTTAATCATACTTCTCCCATTTCCCATGTATTTAATCCAGAAAATGCCCCTGGTATTTGGCTGGTACCCTTGGAAAATCAACAAGAATCTTGGATCGAAAAAGAAATGCCTTTGCCTAGCGGAATCGACGAGAACTTGAGGAAAGAAATTGATCACGAACGCTCTAGAAGGTTGCAGGCCGCAGGCGTAAAACCTCGCAGATCCATACTGAATGATCCCCAAACAAAGAAATCAGACATCGATCCAAAAATTTTAAAAGGCTACAATTTACCGGCTGGCGGTGGCACTCCCAATGATAACCACATAGCCGTTGGTAATGATGGCAAGTTTGTATCGGTGATGAATACGGTAATCCGTGCTCATCGTGAGGATGGAACTATCGCTCGGGCCTTTACGTTGGTGAATTTCGACAATGTAAACAAAGAAGTAGATACCATCCCCAAAATGGATAGAACCTACGACCCCCGTGTTATTTACGACCCCGTGGCAGACCGTTATGTGGTGTTATACATGCATGGGGTTACCGATAAAAGTAGCTTTATAGTAGTAGGTTTTTCCCAAACCAATGACCCTACAAAATCGTGGAATGTTTACAAAATTCCCGGTACCCCCATTGCAGACACCGTGTGGAGTGATTATCCTATTGTTAGTCAAACCAAAGAAGACATCTACTTCACCGTAAACTTATTGGCTAATGGCTCTTCCTGGGAAGAAGGGTTTCGAGAAGCGGTTATTTGGCAATTGAGCAAACAGGATGGTTACGATGGGAAACCCCTCCGCAAGAACTTTTTCCATAATTTAAAATACGAAAATGTATCACTGTGGAGCATCTGTCCTATGCAAAACAGTCCGTTTCCGGATGGTATCGACAACTATTTTCTTACAGTTAGACCTTATGCTCGACAAAACGATACGGTTTTTCTTCACAGAATCACCAACAGTTTGAGCAGCGGAAATGCCCAATGGACCTTGGAAGTGTTAAAAACACCGCAAGCTTATGGATTCCCACCCAGTGCATTACAACCCGATACAGCTTACAAACTAAGAACAAATGACGCCCGTGTTTTGAGTGGCATTCGCTTAGGTAGTACCATCCATTATTTCCAAAATAGCATCAATTTCAATACGTATCAAGCCGCTATTATGCACGGTAGTATATACAATCTGCCTTCTGTAAATCGACGAAAAGACATTTCCATTCCGTTTCCCGAAAAACCCTCGATTAAAGCAAAACTATTCACCCATGACAGTCTTGATTTTGGATATCCTGCGGTTGCTGCGGCCAATTTATCCAAGGATAAAGACGGTACTTTTGATCCTGCCATGGTTGTAACCACAGTGCACTCAAGTCCTTGGCACTTCCCTTCTGCCGGCGCGTTTTACATTAACCGTTACGGAGAATATTCTAACTATGTACCTTTTAGGGAAGGCGATAGTTTAATTTATTATAGCTTTTTAGGAAAAGGCGAACAACGCTGGGGCGATTACGAAGGAATACAAGCAAAATTCAATGAGCCCGGGGTATTTTATGCAGTTGGTTCTTACGGCGCTTTGAATCTAAGTATGTGGGGACATGTGGCAAAAATTAAGGTTACCGATACAGGTTCTCAGCGCGGAATTTCATCGGTTAGCGTTTTCCCAATACCGGCTACAGAAAAAGTGAACATAGAATTTCAGACGCTCAGTAAAGGGTATGTTTGGGGAAAGTTGTACACGGAAGATGGGAAACCGGTTAGAACCACGCGATGGAATTACAATGATAATTCGATCCCTGAAACGAATATCGTTGGTACTGATTTGCAAGGTTTATCGGCAAGTAAAATCAATGATCCGGCAGCCCCAAGCTCCGATGAATCACTCTCTTTTGCGTTATACTGCTATCCCGGGACCCATCGCTTTGCGGTGCACACTACGCATCTAGCCCCTGGAATTTACTTCCTAAAAGTTCAATCTAATGGCAATTTTGGAGGCGGCAATCAAAACGAATATTCATTCAAAATCATCATCCAACCCTAACCACCCACTTTAACAACCAACCTTTGGAATCTCCCGCCAATCCTGACGTTCCTGTAGTAAACGCTAATTCCACTGCGGAAAACATTGCAATAAAAACACCTCCACCTACGAGACCGGAAGGTGAAATACTCTTAATTAACAAACCCTTGGGATGGACTTCCTTTCAAGCAGTAAAGAAAATTAAATATATAACTCGAGCAAAAAAAGTTGGGCATGCTGGAACGCTAGACCCTTTAGCTTCCGGGTTGTTGATTATTTGCACAGAAAAGCAGACCAAAACGATCCAATCCATACAAGACGCACCCAAAGAATATACAGGTTCATTCCACATTGGAGCGATTACTCCAAGTTACGATTTAGAAACCGATCCCTGCAATTTTATTCCCATTGACGGAATTAGTGCTCAACAAATCCAGGATGTTGCTGAAAGCTTCTTGGGTGAGACCGATCAAATTCCCCCGTTATTTTCCGCTATTAAAGTAGACGGGAAGCGTGCCTACAAATTGGCCAGAAAAGGGGAAGATACGGTACTGAAATCGCGAAAAATCTTTTTAACAGCATTTGATATTACCGAAATCAAAGGTCCTGAAGTGTTTTTCAGAATCGCATGTAGTAAAGGCACCTATATCCGCAGTATTGCCCATGATTTCGGACAAAAATTAGGATGTGGCGCTTATCTAAGTTCGTTGGTGAGAACTAAAATTGGGGATTTCGACCTAATAAATGCCACAACTATCCAAGATTTTGAAAATGCAAGGAAAAAACGGCCGGATTTTTGCTAATTTTGAAATAAATGAGATCAATTATGACTTTCTCTCTTAAGGCCTTATTGCCTATATCTGCATTCGCATTAAGCTCTTGCAGCAATTTGAATGCGGAAAAAATCAGCAGCGACTTCAACAACTGGATTCACACGTTAACTACGCAAAAAGAGAACTCTTTGGAAGTAGCCGGAGGATTCACTATTCGTGGAACTATAAAAAACAAACCCAACCAGGTTATCTACCTTCAAGAAATGGCACCGGAAGGTTTGATCATGATTGATAGTGTTAAGACATCCAAAAATGGCAGTTTCAGTATTTCCGCCAATACCCAAGATTTCCTTTTTTGTGCATTGCAGGTTTCTCCCCAGCAAATGGTTTATTTAGGGGTTAATAATGAATCAGACCTGAATGTAAATATTGATCCCTCAGGTAGCGAATTCACTTACGAAGTTTCTGGTAAGGGATCTGATGAATCTCGCGGATTGAAAGAATTATTGGAATTAAATAAATCCTACTTAATCCGAATAAACAGTATTGAAAAGTCTGCTTCCACCATAAACCCCAATACGGATGAAGGGTATGAGCAAATGATGAAGTTAAGTAAGGATTACAATGCGTTAATGGCGGAAAGAGAAACAAAATTATTTGATTTTGCTACCTCGAGAGGTGCCTCTTTCCTTCCCTATTTCATTGTTCAGTACAATGTTGTAAATGAGCCCAACTTCCAATGGTTAGAATTGGCAGTAAGAGCTGCCAACAAGGCTAATCCCGCAGCTAAATACAGCAAGGCTATCTCAGATAGAATGGCCAAAGAAGGGAAATTAATGGTTGGTGCCGTAGCCCCAGATATCAACTTAGCACAGCCCAATGGAGAAAATTTAGCCATGAGTTCTTTGCGTGGCAAATATGTTTTAATCGATTTTTGGGCCAGTTGGTGCGGTCCTTGCAGAAAGGAAAACCCCTTTAACGTGGCTTTGTATAATAAGTACAAAGACAAAGGCTTCGAAATTTATGGCGTTTCTTTAGACCAAGATCCTAATCGTTGGGTTGCCGCCATCGAAAAAGATGGATTAACCTGGAAGCATGTAAGTGATTTAAAAGGATGGAGTAGCTCTGCCGGACAATTGTATGGAATACGATCCATTCCGGCTACCGTGTTATTAGATCCTAATGGAAAGATCATTGCCAAAAATCTCCGAGGGGAAGACCTAGCCGCCAAACTGCAGGAAGTTTTAGGGCAGTAACAAAAACAACTTTTTTGTTTAACATAAATTTAACATGAAAGGAATTGATAATTTAAATTACATTGATTCCTTTGTAACAAGATGTTAAAAGGTTTGCCAAAAATTCTTGTTGTTGATGACGAGCTAGATATATTAGAGCTTATTCGACATACACTCGCTAAGGAAGGATTTGAGGTACACGTTGCTGCCAATGGTGCTCAAGCCATAGATCAAACGGCTAAAGTAAATCCAGAAATTATATTAATGGATGTTATGATGCCTGTAATGGATGGCATGGAAGCATGTAGACAGCTAAAAGAAAATCCTGAAACCAAAAATATTCCTGTAGTTTTCTTAACCGCTAGAAGTGAAGAATTTGCGGAGTTAGCCGGCTTTGAAGCGGGTGCAGATGATTACATCGCTAAGCCTATTCGTCCAAGAGTATTACTAAGCAGAATTAAGGCTATTCTTCGTAGAAGAAATGCATTGCATACTCCCGAACCTGAGGCCATCGATTTTGGGGTATTGAAAATTGACAGAGAGCGCTTTGTTGTTGACTACGAAGGCAAGGCGTTACAGTTTCCTCGCAAAGAATTTGAATTATTAAGTTTTCTTGCTTCTAGACCAGGCAGAGTTTTTTCTAGAGATGAAATTTTAGAAAATGTTTGGGGAAATGAAGTATTGGTAGTTGATAGGACTATTGATGTTCACGTGAGAAAAATTCGCGAGAAATTGAACGAGAAATTTATCTACACCGTGAAAGGCGTAGGTTACAAATTCGAAATAGAATAACCTGCTTTTCTCAGCGTTTTCAGCATAGCTTCGGCTTTATCCATACATTCCTTGTACTCTTCATTAGCGTCACTATCTACAGTAATTGCGCCACCCACAGCATATTGCAACGTATTGTGATTAGAATCGAATTGCAATGCCCGAATTACCACATTCAAATCAAAGGAGTTACCGCATACCCACCCTACACTGCCGCTGTATAATCCGCGTTTGAAGGATTCAATTTCCTCACAAGCTTGCATTACGGCAATTTTCGGGGCACCGGTCATACTTCCCATTGGAAAGGTAGCTCGTAGGATATCGGATAACCCTAAATCATCTTTTTTCTTCCCAAATACCGTGGAAATCATTTGCAATACATGCGGAAACTCATAAATCCCGCATAATTCAGGAACTTTCACGGAACTGGAACAACATATTCGGGATAAATCATTCCTCACTAAATCTACAATCATCACATTTTCTGCCCGATCTTTTTCGGATTGGTACAATCTTTCGGCCAATAAGTCAAGCTCCTCCGCATTGTTTCCCGCTGTATTTCTAATGGTCCCTTTGATCGGTTGACTAATTACCCATCTTCCATCGCTGCGCAAGTAACGCTCCATGCTACTGCTCATCAAAAAATAACTCCCTCGTTTTACAAAGGTCATCATTGGCGCTCCAGCCACCATCGTCATTACTTCAAATACCCAATAGGGATCTATGTCCACGGATGCTTCGAATGATATACAGTAGTTTAGTTCATAGAAATCGCCGGCAACAATTTTTGACTTAATCCATTCAATGGTAGCTAAGTATTTTTCTTTAGTAACCTCCGAGCTCCAGTGAATCGATGATTTTTTTGTCGATTGGGTTATTCCCGATTGCGTCATTGCGGATTCTGAAGTCTCCATTTCCGAGTTGCATTTGGAACGAACCTTACCATCCCAATGTTTTACTAACTCGGTTTGTTCAAGAAACTCATTACCTTCCAATTCTTTAATTACATCCAATCCAAATGAATGGTGATCACTCGTTAAAACGTTTCCATCTCGCAATAACACTTCCCAACGTTTCGGTGTCACTAATTCAATGTTAGGTCGATGAAACAAGTCCGATTTTGATGATTTCAACGTCGATTCTATGTCATTTTTTGCATCGTACGATACACTTAAAATTCGCAATCGATCATCCAACTCATTTAATGATTCTAAACCATTATCCATTGTTTCTACTCCAAGGGCTAGCAAACCTTCAAACGAGCCAAGCAAATCTTTATAACCTGCACTCCATAATAGAGTTACAGAATCTTCCAGTTTGGAAATTTCTAACCATTGATGCAGTAGATTATGGGATTTATTCTGTTTCATTGTCTCCAGAATGATAATAATTCCAAACCACCATCGCCTTTGCTTTACCCACTACAGCCTGCAATTCTTCAACCGATGCCACTTGCACTTTCTTTACACTTTTGTAATGACGCAATAACAATCGCGCTGTTTCATCACCAACACCGGGGATTTCGGTTAATGACGTTTTCAATACCCCTTTACTTCGCCGTGCACGGTGATGCGTTATTCCAAAACGATGCGCCTCGTCGCGCATCTGCTGTATTACTTTTAGGGTCTCGGATTTTTTATCGATATACATCGGCAAGGAATCCCCCGGATAATAAATTTCCTCCAATCGTTTGGCAATCCCAATAACCGCCATTTTCCCGTACAAGTCCATTTCCTTCAAGGCCTCTACCACCGAACTTAGTTGCCCTTTTCCTCCATCAACAACAATTAATTGGGGTAACGACTTCCCTTCATCCACCAAGCGCGAATATCTGCGGTGAATCACTTCTTTCATGGTAGCAAAATCATTGGGACCTTCAACAGTTTTCACATTAAAATGCCGATAATCACTTTTAAATGCCTTCCCATCCCGAAAAACCACACATGCACTCACGGGATAAGTGCCTTGAAAGTTAGAATTGTCAAAGCATTCGATATGCCTCGGCTGCTCGGTAAGCCGTAAATCTTGTTTCATCTGCTCCATCAATCGATCTACACGCATTTCTGGGTTCAACTTGTCGTATTGAGCCAATTTCTCCTGCTTATACAACAGGGTATTTTTCATGCTTAATTCCAACAACTTTCGCTTTTCGCCCAATTTGGGTACTGTAATGCTAACTCCGGGAATGGATAATTCGATAGGATGTGATAATACAATCTCTCTACAATCATCCCCATATTGTTGCCTCATTTCAACGATAGCCGATTCTAACAAATCTTCATCGCTTTCTTCTAATCGTTTTCGGATTTCCAGGTTTCTGCTCACTACAATAAGGCCCTGACTAACCCGTAAGAAATTAACGAAGGCTATTTTTTCAATGCTATTAATAGAATACACTTCTAAATCACCCAAATATGGACTAATAACGGTGCTCTTTGCTTGGTAGCGATCCAACGCATCCAACTTCTCCTTGTATCGTTGTGCATCTTCAAATTCCAATTGTTCTGCATGAAGTACCATCGCCGATTTTAAGTGCTTTTTAACCTCAAACAAGTTACCCTTCAGCAACTTACGTATTTGGTCGATATTTTCTAAATAATTCTCTTCCGATTGTTTTCCTTCACAAGGACCCAAGCAATTTCCAATATGATACTCCAGACAAATTCTGAACTTACCTGCTAGGATGGAATTTGGATTCATAACAAGATTACAATTCCGAGTTGGATACAATTTCTTAGCTAAATCCAGCACCGTTTGCATTACTTTTACATTTGCGTAAGGTCCAAAATACTCACTTCCATCGCGAATTACCTGCCGGGTTTGGAACACCCGAGGAAATCGTTCCGCCGTTATTCGGATATAGGGGTACGTCTTATCGTCCTTTAAACTGATATTGTAGCGTGGCTGTAATTCCTTTATTAAACTGTTTTCTA
>JBJOFM010000124.1:0-4570 GCA_046048755.1 Bacteroidota bacterium
GCTATATGTTTACGGTTATGGAGGCGCAAATTTACAGTTTGGCTATTCTCAATTCACTCAAGCCAATGGCAGTCGTAAGCTCTTTATTGCCAAATACAATGATACTGGATCGTATTTGAAAAGTGTGATTTTGGGAGGTTTGAGGGCCAACATAAATGGTGACGCGTGTACTCTCGGGAACAACCTTACATGTTACAGTGGATCCTATGCCGGTGGTTATTCCGAAAACACTACTAGTTTCCAACCTGCCAGTAAAAAGGGCTTATTTGTTACTGCAATTGATAGTGCGCTCAAGGTTTCTTGGCGATTGTTTATTCAGGCCAATGACAAATTTCATTGCAACCTCCTTTGTCCAGATGGTAACGGAAACCTCATAGCAGCGGGCTATTTTTCGGATAGTTTAGGAGTGGGTGGCTTTCAATTTCGAAGTACCAAAAATCCAGGTCAAACAGCCAAAAACAAAGATATTTTTTTATTACTCATCAACAGCTCCGGTGTGGTGGTGAAAGCCCAAACCTTTGGTGGTCCGGGGAATGATTACCCAACAGCATTGTGTGCTGATACAAGAGGGAATGCCATTGTTAGCGCGGTTATCGCTGATACCGTTCAATTGGGTGATTATTATTATCCACAACAAAGCAATGCACGATGTATTGTTTTTAAAACAAATTTTAACGCGCATACCAGTTGGGTTACTGCTTTTAGTGGCGCGGGTGTGGCAATGAACGGACTCAAATTCACAAAAAGTTACAAGATAGTATGTGGTTTACATTACCAATCTGTGTTATACGTAAAATCTAAAAGCAAAACCACCAAAATCAATTCCAGTGCTGAATATAACCAAGTGGGAATCTTGTTTTTGGATACGTTTGGCGTATTGCAAACCTATACTACAGAAGGTTCAAAAAATGAATGCAGTTTAACTGCGCTGATGTTAGACACCTCGGATCAAATTTACATCGCCGGGCATTTCGATTGCACGTTTACCGGATTGAACAAGAAAAACACATCTTGGAGTTTCAAGAATATCGGGTATGGTGATATTTTCATTGCTGCCTATAAACCAGATTTAACGAATTTGTACCAGCGGCAAATTGGAGGCACCCAACAGGATTTTGCCAATCATTTGGTTTTTTGGAAAAACAAGCCTGTTGTTTGCGGAAACTTTAAGAATGATTTGCAGTTAGCGTCGGATTCCAATGTTGCGGTCACCTTGAATATTTGGGGTAATTATTTTGAACGTAAAGATTATTATCAGGGATATGCTCCTGGCCCTTATCGGAAAATGATGTCATTGTACTATCCGGGAATGTCGAACTACAACGGCTTTGTAACCGATATTATTGACGACAAATCGCAGTTGATGAATAATTTCAGCCGTACTTGGTATCGCGATAAACCGTTTTCGGAGGATGCGAAATGGTTGTCGGATGTAACAAAACAATCAGATACCAATTGTTACAGGGGAAATTTGAGGTATGCATGGATCAAAGAATTTGAAGATATCAACTCTTCATTCGGTAGTCACTTGAATTATTGGTTAAATGGTACGCCCATTACTTTAAATACCTTAAAGAATTACTCATTCGATAAAACCACCTATCATCAACTGATAATGGAATCAGAAGATAAATGTTATCGCGATACCCTGAGCAAAACGCATGTAGTAATACCACAACAATATGCGGTAATTAATTACGACCGGGTAAAATATCCCGAAAATGTAGTGTTGTGTAAAAATGATTCTATTTGCTTAACTGCATCAAACACCAAAGGATTGAAGTATTATTGGTTGGTACGTGATTATAAATATAAGTTGGATTCTGCCAACCAGGATAATTCAGAAACCAAGTGGATATATGAAGCGAATAATCTTGATACGATTCGTAAACCAAGTATTTGTATCAGTAAAAAGGCAACTGTTGATTTAGTTATTGAGAAAAATAATCAATGTTTGGAAAGTACTTCATTGAATATTGAAAAGGATGGATTGGGTAAAGATGATTCATTGGTTTACTTTTTTGAGGATACATTGACCCGATTTTGTAAGGGAACAAATTCCCCATTTGAAACGTTTAAAATCCGTGTTTTGGATAAAAAAACGGGATTCTATCGATACCCAGAAATGTGGGTGACGATTAAAATCAATGGTGCAAATGCGATTACCACCCCGCAAACTTCTTTTAAAATTCCCATTCCAGATACTGGAAAGATATCAGTGGTAGGTTCAGTAAAGTTGGGTTGTGAAGTGTACGATTTTTCTTTAAGCAGAAAAATCATTTTGTCGAAACGCAATACCAGTATAACCGGCACCCTCAGTAATTGTAGAAGTGAGGATAGGATTTTTTCAGTGGATTCAGGGTTTCTTAAATATCAATGGACGGTTCGGGGACTGCCAGATACACCCCGAATAACATATTTATCGACTTGGAAAATTAAAGTTTCAGGGAATTCTAAAAACATTTCGGTTTATGCATTTGCTGATACAACGGTTGGAAAAGAATGTTATGTATGGACCTATAAAACGGTGCCCAATAACCCGATCGTTTATATTACTTCATCCATAAATCCTGCTCAAATTTGTCCGGGTGGCACTGTGAGATTAACCGCCGGAAACGCAAAAGAATATTCTTGGTATCCCACGGGGGAGAATACAAAAAGTATTACCGCCAAGGAGCCAGGATATTATTACTGTACAATAAAGGACACTGGGGACTGTATATATAACACCAATAGAATTGAAGTAATAGGCACGTTTAAACCCGATATTTTGGTAGCTCCTGACGATGGGATTTGTCCTGGACAAGAAGCCAGTATCATTGTTGTAGCACCCAAATTATCTGAAGTGAGATGGGTAAATCCTGCTTCTTGGGGTTCTAATTTATCAGTAAAAACCAGTACGCCAGGCAGATATCAATGCGAGGTAAAAACGTGTAACATCACCTATCCGTTAACGGCAGAAGTGGTGGAGAGAAAAGTGGATCATAACACCTTAAATTTTACCCATAAACTCTGTAGAGGACAAACACTTACGCTCTGGTGTCATGATTCTGAAACCTATGAATATAATTGGCGTCCGGTGAACGCTAATAGCCAATCCATTCAAATAAATACCACCAATAAATATGTGGTCCAAGCCAAGGATGATTGTGATCAATGGTATGATGCCGATGTTTTTGATGTTGTTAAAACCAATGGGTTGGGTAAGGTAGATTTGTTGGATACCCTAATTTGTGGATTAACAACCACTACAATTGATTTGCGCAACAAATATGTGAGCGTAGATTCTACCGTGTCTTGTTGGTGGGAAGATAGTTACGACACTTCGTTTGTGAGGACTTTTGCAGCGGGCAATATAAAAGCGAATGCATTGATAAAGAATATATTCTGCACCATTCCTGATACGTTTAAGGTAAATATTGTTAATCATATAACCCCGGCTATCAAAATCGTTAAGCCATCGCCCATTTGTATAGGCGATACACTGAGACTCGAAGCACGATTAAATGATAGCAACGCCAATTATTCGAATGTTGTATGGAATTTTAATATGGGCAAGGGTGCTGTAAAATTTAGGCCTTGTGTTATAGCCGAATGGTACAAAGCATTATATTCAGATACTTGTGGAACTGTGGCCGATAGCGTTTTTGTAAATCCGGTTTCTATCAATGCGCAGTTCACAATGGATTATGATCTGGCCACTGATTCGGTTACCTTAACTGATAAGAGCCTGGGATTGAATATTGTGAAATACCAATGGCAGATTGATCAAAAATGGAAGGGGGAAAATCCAATATTGAAAATTGCATCGCCCAATAAGGAAGCGATTGCTTGTTTATTAATTGAAAATTCAATTGGTTGCCAGGATTCAGTTTGTAAGATTTTGCCAAATTTTAATGACGGACGAGCTTTTATTCCGAATGTATTTTATCCAACATCGAAAATTGATGTAAATCAAAGATTTAAGCCCCAGTTTTTGAAAAATACCCAATATAAAATGCTCATATACAACCGTTGGGGAGAAAAGCTATTTGAAGGCGATGCTAGTACCAACGGTTGGGACGGATATTACAAAGGTTTGCGCTGTATGAGTGGCTATTACGTTTACCTTATTTACACCCAATACACCGATTTGAATGGCAATTTGAAATCTAAAGTTTACAACGGCACTGTACTGTTGTTAGAGTGAATTACTCATTAATACCAACGAAGTTAGGTGGTATCGTTTTATTTTATTTTCCATCAGACATCAATTTTAGGCCGATGGATTCCATGACCAACAGGGCTTTTCCAATTTGACAGGACGGTTTACCATTTTCTAGGTCTGAAATAAATCGAATTCCAACGCCGCATGATAGCGCAACTTCCGTTTGTGTTAATCCGAGCGACTTACGCTGATTTTTGATCACAAGTCCCAATGTTTTACTGTCCATAATTTTACCTTTCGGGAATATTAATACAAATATAGCAAATAATAAATCATTTTTTCCCGTTCGGGAAGATTCCATTCGCAGCGATTATACCCCACTTGTTTTATTCCCTATCGGTAATAAAAAACACGAACCGCGGT
>JBJOFM010000125.1:0-5719 GCA_046048755.1 Bacteroidota bacterium
TTCAGCTGTGAATTTGTATTTCACGGTGTATGGCAATGTGGTATCTCGTTTGCCGTTGCCAAAATCCCAAAACGACTTACCAACGCCTTCCTTACTTCTAGACGAATCCACTAAACTAAATTCTTTGTTCTGACAGAAATAGTTAACCTTAGAGTTTATTTGGGCTAACGGATAGGGATAAACCACCAATGTAGTATCCAAGGTATCCTTACATCCTTTCTTCGACGTAACAATAAAACGCAGATTATTCGTACTAATCGTATCGAATCGATACTTAAACACTTGGGTATCTTGCGTGGTAAACTTTTTCTTATAAGAATCGTATAATCGCCAATTTGAAGATGCCCAACCATCGTTCGTATACTTTGTTCCGTCGCGCATTACAAAATTATTGGTTTTGTAACATCGATCCAGGGTATCGAATTGAATTTGAGCCGTTAATGGATCAGTCCTGCGGATGTAAGACGAGTCGATAGCAACACACTTTGTAGCTGTATCCCGTACTCGTATCCAAACTTTTCCGTCTTTTGTTGCCGTGAACGACCGATTCGAAGAAGAGTCATGCCACTTATAAAGAAATTTTGAAGAAATAGGCGCAGAAATGGTAAAATTCAGTGTTTTTGCGCATTGAGTAATAGTATCATCAAAATCAAATACTGGTCCTGGTACAAAACTGATAATTTTACTTCGAACAATGGTATCTACCACACCACAATCCAACAATACCGGCATCTTAACCACTATATAATACGTACCAATCTTCGCAAACTTATGAATTACTATTTTCCCAGTATCGGTTTGACCATCCCCAAAATTCCATAAATAACCACGAATCTTCGGTTTACCTTCTACAACCATTTCTAATTTCACCGGATCGCTTGGACAGAGCGATTTTCTAGTAACTTTTATGTCATAACTCGTATTTTCAAAAACCGCACCCGCAGAATAGCTATAACTTTCGTAAGGACCAACACCATAAGCTACTACAATCAATCCACTGTCACATTCTATAGAATTTGAACTCGGATTATTCACTTTGATCATCGCATACGAATACTTTTTGCTATTCCATGGAGCCGTCACATCGGTAAATGAAGTGCTTGGAACAAGATTGCCGTTAAGTCGAACAATACTCTTAGCCGTTTGATCCACCATTACATTCACCCAGTGTTGATTCATATTGCTCGTAGTGGCCGTTCCTACAATGGTCTTCAATAAGCGCTGATTCACATCGGGTGAAATTAAAATGGCTGGATCCCCATTATTACCGCCCAAACCCGAACAAACTCCATTTTTCATATACTGTACTGCATATGCCGGTTTATCCGTGCGAATCGTTGTAGTAGTAGCGGATGTAACATTTCTATAAATCCACTGCCCCTTCTTCAAAATAGTTTCAGATAATGCATTCCCATTGATATAAACCTTAGTAGAATCATATGCAGCTACAATTTTGTATGCATACCCCCCTGTTTGGCCACTAAATGGCATCAATATATATTCTTTACCCAAAGCAACTGTAGGCAACACCTGAGTATACAAGTGATCCCTACCGTTGATACCCCCACCGCAATTTCCTTTGGTAACGTGGATAGATCTAGCGCCAGAAAACACATTGATTTTACCACAACCTTCAACCACCCGTATGCGAGTCCCTGTTAAATCTCCGTTCCGTGCACCCGTAGTAGCCCAAGATTGCAAAGCAGGATCCGTATTATTGGTACCATCACTCTCATTGGATTGTACCTGGTATGTTTGGCCTCTTCCCAAGGTGACGGTATACGGTGTACCCGCCACTTTCCCTCCCGCAGTACGATACGTTGGAGTAATTTCCACTTTCACGTTATTATCCATAGCGATAATACCAAACTCACTTTCAGCATACCGATTTGGCGTTGGGAAACCATTTGTTCCGGCATTCGGCATAAAACTCGCCACAAAAAACTCCGGTGCTGCCGGTATACTCTCATAAGGCAACACAAAGGTTCCATCCGAGCGATTCAACTCTAAATTCAAGCAATACACATTCACAGGATCCTTGGCTACAATTCGCAAACCTTTTTTTGTATTTGCATCGGTACCCGCCGTAATCTCAGAACCCGTTGGGTAATAATATTGGTTATCTACTGCAATACGATTTACCTTTCCGGCGGTAATATTATATGACTTTAAACTCCCTGTTAATCTCGGATTATCCAAATCGATTTTGGTATTCACTTGTGACGTCACAAAAATCAGTAGCGTATCCGGATATTGACCACTACGCGTTTCCATTTCCATAAAAGTCATGTAAAACGTTTTCCCCGTAGAGGTAATCTGAGCATTTAATTTACTCAATCCAAAAACGAAAAAAACTGCGAAGAACAAACTCCGCAATCTAAAATTGCTAATTATGTGTTTCAAAACCGGTTAGTAATTGTGTATACAGACGCTATAACGAAAATAATCGTTGTCTATTGCCCAACGAGTTATGCTCATTTTCCACAACGCAGCCTAGGTTTTACACAACCATGACAATCCATCAAGAAATTACACCACTAAAAACGATTTCATCGTTCAAATAAATCGCAACGAATTGTCCCGGAGTTACTGATTTTAATGGAACATCAAAAACAACTTGATAACCCAAATTAACACCCTCACCATCCATCAATTTCCTTAGTGAACAACCCACTAACTCCTGCCGATAACGTATTCTACAAAATAAATCCCCAGCCAATTTACTATCATGCAATACAGCATCCATTAAATCAGGTCGAACCCAATGTCCCTCCCCCCAATCAACAAACAACCCCGCAGAATACAACGCGGGATGATCCTCCCCTTGGCCTACAAAAATGATATTTTCCTCTACATCTGTATCCAAAACAAACAACGGCAACGGCTTACCTCCAATTTGCAACCCTCTTCGCTGACCTCGTGTATAAAAATGCGCTCCCGTATGCGTAGCAATTTTCTTTCCATCCTCTTTTCTTAAACGAATATGCCAGTGATTATCTTCTGCCAATCCCAATTTTACCTTTTCCCAATGATCCAACACAACAGGAGAATTCCTTTCAACTTCAATAACATCCCCCTGCTTAACTTGCAATTGCTGCTGTAAAAACTCTGGTAAACTCACTTTGCCGATAAAACACAATCCCTGACTGTCCTTTTTCTTAGCTGTAACAAGATTCATCGTTTCAGCAACCGCTCTCACTTCCGATTTTTGCAATTCGCCGATCGGGAATAATGCCTTAGATAATTGAAATTGATTAAGTTGACATAAAAAATAACTTTGATCCTTATTCTTATCTAGTCCGCTTTTTAAAGAATAAACTACTTGCCCATTCAATACCTGCTCGGCCTTTCGCACATAATGACCTGTAGCCACAAAATCAGCCCCCAATTTCAAGGCCTCCGCCAAAAATACATCAAACTTTATCTCCCGATTGCATAACACATCAGGATTAGGCGTTCTACCCGCAGCGTACTCCGAAAACATATAATCTACTATGCGTTCTTTATAAAAACCACTTAAATCAAGAACCTGAAATGGAATCCCCAACTGCTCCGCAACCAACATGGCATCCCTGCTGTCATCGATCCACGGACACTCATCCTCTAGGGTAACCGTAGCGTCGTTCCAATTACGCATAAAAAGGCCTATTACCTCGTACCCCTGTTGTTGCAATAAATAAGCAGCCACAGAGCTATCCACTCCACCGCTCATGCCTACAACAACGCGTTTCATTTTACAAATTTAGTACTTACCCAACCATTTTCGGAATGACCATTCCAAGGTTAACAACATCACTAAGCCAATAAGCACCCACAAAAACTCGTACCAATACCAGTTTCTCGTCTCAAACTTCAAAATTTTCTCGGCCGATACAGAGCGTTTAAATTGCTCAGAAATGCCTATAACCGCTCTATCAAGTTGAGTTTCATTTTCCACAGATCCCTCATTTTCAATGCCCACCTCAGCACCCAAATAGGTAAAGGCACCATTTCGGAATTTTGCTAATTTCTTCAGCCAATCCAAATCTGCACTGTTGACCATTTTCTCTTTTGATATAGCATGAACTTCCAATAATTCATTATCCAAAAATCGCTCATTCCCGATCGTTAAATCCGCTGATATTTTGTAAATTCCTGGATTGAGAGGAAATGTATTACCCACAAAACCATCTTCAGCTTTCTGCAACGAAATTTTAATGGGCTTATCCTGTTTTCCGTCCGATGATTTTTCGGAAGACATCAACGTCATTGATAAATTTGGATTGACCGATGTATTTATTACGCCGTCTACATCCCTATACACCAACTTGATCGATGGAGAAATCCCCACATCGACTCCACCAATTGGTGTTACTATGGATAAGCGCTCTTTCCCATTATTGCCCGAAGTTAACACCCCCAATCCTCTTCTCACCCATTGCTGAAATCCATCTTGATTCTGGTTATTCTTCTGCTCCATTAACCCCCAACGCCAAAAACCGCTTCCCAAACAAACCATTAAATTACCTTTACCAACATTCTCCGACCACTGCATAGGGATTTCCGTTTCAACCCCAGACCACCGCTGATACATCATTACTCTACTCTTGTCTGCAATGGAAAAGTTCTGCAATGGGCACTGCAATGGCGGAAATTTCAGCCATCGACCCTGCAACGATTGATCCATCGTAAAACCCGAATACTGATTATTAATCACCGCTTGGGATTCTTGCCAAGTAGATGACTCGTTTAAACTGGCTATTGTGGACAGCTCATTAATGATTCGTAAATCTGACTCTTTTTTGGGGATTATCATGATAGAATTTCCCAACTCCATCCATTTTCTCAGTCTTGCCGCAGCCACCGAATAATTACCCATTTGTAACGGCACACCAAACAATACGATCGCATTCAAATCCAATTGCTCAAAATTGAACCCATCAATATACCGGCAATCCAATAAATCGTACCCATCGATTGCACGCTTCATCGCCCCCATGTCGGGATCTACCCATTCCCCTAATAACCCTATCGTTTTCTTATTATCAATTACCGAAAATGCAGCGATCTTGGAATTGTTTGCAATTACTTTCTCTCTTTCCGATAAGGAAAGTTGAACATTCACCGTTTTAAGGCCCACCGAAGTCTGCTTCGGCAAACTGAAAATCAATCGTTTTGATTCAATCCTATTTTCAGGGATAAATGTTTGGCTGCCAATCAACTCACCTTGAACAAAAACTTTTGCGGTAACATTGGCCTTCGAATTCATAACCCCTACTACAACTTCCACTTCCCCGGAGTTCCCTAAAAAGATCTCCTTATTCAACCAGCAACTTTTAACAAATACATCAGCATATTGATTTGTATCACCTACGCCTATTGCAGAAAACAAAACTCCTTCAGGAAGACTCAATGACTGCGGAGATAAGCCTTCGTTAGCTATTCCATCGGTCATAATAACTGCAGCCTCTAACCCGAATTTGTATTTTTCTTGTTGTAAATTTTCAAAAACACGCTGGAAATTGGTCGCTGATACCGATAAATTCTGCGATGAATTCGATGCACTCCCTGACCCTTCCAACCAAACCTCCGTTCCAAAATATCGACTTTCTACTGCCCAATTTGGCAATAAATCTTCCAATTTTTTGGCTGCTTTTTGAATACGCTTTTTATCGTTTACCGAAATAGATTCTGAACTATCTAAATAAATTACAACCCTAGGCTTAACCTCGGTAGATCG
>JBJOFM010000126.1:0-4187 GCA_046048755.1 Bacteroidota bacterium
TGGAATACCTTGTGGCGGTACACCTACATCCAAGGGGACGGCTCCAAAGACAGTGGGATTTGGGAGGATTTAACCAAATATTTACCCGAAGGTTCTGGATTGTTCGATAATTGGAATGTACAGGGGTCGTACGATATGCTGGTGAAAGTTCAGCCGGGCGATTCCAACTGTGTTTATTTGGGCGGAACGAATTTGTATAGAACCCAATTGGCCTTTGCCGATTCTATACAGTTTTCGATGATTGGCGGGTACTTAAAAGGCATAAAACCGGGAGTTCGAAGTGCCTCGCCGTTCTTTTTCGATGCTTGGCCAAACCATCATCCAGACCAACATAACCTGGTGTTTTATCCCAACAATCCCAATGCATTTATTAATTCCAACGATGGCGGATTGTTCCGATGTAATAATCGTACCGCAGACAGCATCGTTTGGGAATCCCTGAACAACGGATACCTAACTACTCAGTTTTATTCGGTGGCCCTGGATCATACAACCCCCAATTCATCCGTTTTGGTGGCCGGAGCTCAAGACAATAATCAAATACTTACCACGTCCAACACGGCCGATGCCGATTGGAAAACGGTTTATCCCGGCGATGGTTCTTATTGTGCCGTAGCAAACGGAGGGAAGACATTTTATTTTTCGAAACAGCAAGGTAGGATGCTAAAAGCCGAAATTGATGCTCAAGGAAACCGTACCAAATTTCGTAGAATTGATCCCATCGGCGGGTCGAAGTACTTGTTTATCAATCCCTATGTGTTGGATCCTAACAATAGTAATATCATGTACTTGGCCGGTGGAAAATACCTCTGGAGGAACAATGCTCTGGATCAAATTCCGTTGGATAACAGTGCCGATTCCATCAGTTTGGGTTGGACCATGTTTCCAGATTCCATTCCGTTGCGAAACGAATGGGTCACTGCCATTGGAGTGAGCACAAAACCCGCCAATAGAGTGTATTATGGTTCTTCATTAAAGCGTTTATACCGATTGGATTCGGCCCATACAGGAATTCGTAAACCTGTGGATTTAAGCATTCCAGGACTTCCCAATGCCTATGTTGGATGTATTGCTGTTGATCCAACCAATGCCGATCGTTTTATAGTTAGCTATACCAATTACGGAGTTTATAGCATTTGGCTCAGTGAGGATGCAGGTAAAACATACACCAAAGTAGCGGGTAATTTAGAGCAATTTGCTACCGGATTGGGCGATGGTCCCAGCGTTCGATGGGTGAGTATGCTTCCCGTAAAAGATGGTATGATCTACTTTGCCGCAACCAGTGTGGGTCTTTTTGCTACCGACACCTTGCAAGGTACATCCACTGTGTGGGTTCAACAGGCTACCGGTGAATTAGGAAATATGGTTTGTACGATGGTTGATACCCGCGAAGTGGATGGAACAGTGGCTGTAGCAACCCACGGTTTTGGAATCTTAACCTGCCAATTTAATTCGGTAAAGAATATTCTTTCGGCCCGTGATTGGAAAAAACAATCGTTTGCTGACATGATGGTCTATCCAAATCCTGGATCTTCAAATACTCAGATAGAGGTAGAAGTTACTTCCATGGTTACTCCAAATAAATTAATATTTACCTGGTTGGACCCCTTGGGCAGAACCTTGGGTGAAAATATTGAAATTACCGACGTTATTGCCAAAAAACAGCCTGGCTCATATACCAGCGAACAGACGGAAAACAGTCGTGTTAAATTCCAAATTAATACCCCAAAATCGCCTGGAGTGTACTATTTACGATGTCAAATTGGAAATCAATTTATTACGCGGTTGGTACAAATTCAATAACCGCTGGGTAATCATTTTTATCCGTTTATTTACACAAAATAGTAATATTTGTCATTTTATTCCCCATCCAAAATACCTACTTTTGTAAAGCATGAGTCAAATTAGATTTGAAGGAAGAAACGCTCAGTTCTTTTCTACATTACGCAACCGAATCGATAACTATTTTACTGAGAACGACTTAAAACCTACTGGAAATTGGAGATTGTATCTAAAAACAATCATACTATTTGTTGCCTTGGCCACATTCTACACCATTTTAGTATTTTTCACTCCAGAAAACAATTGGGTATCTATTGGCCTCTGTGTTTTAATGGGAGTGAATTTTGCCGGTATCGGTTTTAATGTAATGCACGATGGTGCGCACGGAAGTTACTCTTCGAAAAAATGGGTGAACGACATGATGGCATACTCCCTAAACATGCTGGGTGGTAATGCCTTTTTTTGGGTTCAAAAACACAATGTAGCTCACCATTCCTTTACCAATATCGAAGGTGCAGATGAAGATATCGATGTTTCTCCGTACATGCGTGTAAACAATCACCAACCCAAATATTGGTTTCACAAGTTTCAATTTATCTACGGTTGGTTACTGTATTGCATTACCTATTTAGCTTGGATTTATTATCAAGACTTCAATAAGTACGCTACTGGGAAAATAGGAGATAGACCCATGCGTGATAAATTTACCGTTAAAGATCATATCGTGTTCTGGACCGCTAAATTGGGCTATTTAGGTATTTTTATTGCTATGCCAATCTATTTCGCGGGATTAAGTAATACGTTAATTGGCTATTTAGTGCTAGCCTTAACAACCGGACTAGTAATTACCATGGTATTTCAGTTAGCACACATTGTTGAGGGTATGGATTTTGTTCAGTCAAATCCTGAAGGGATAAATATCGAAAACGATTGGGCAACACACCAATTGAGTACAACCGCCAATTTCGGTACCAAAAGTAAGGTATTAGCTTGGTTCTTGGGTGGATTGAATTTCCAAGTTGAACACCATTTATTTCCGAAAATTTCGCATATTCACTACCCAAAATTGAATAAAATTGTAAAGGAGACGTGTGCCGAGTTTAACGTAATGTACCACGAATTTCCTACAATGTTGCACGCTGTTCGTTCGCATTTTATGCTACTCAAACAAGCAGGAGCGTAACTATTCAATAGCACTTATAAAACTCAACCATTTCTACTCTTGATAATCGGGTAATTTCGAGTATCATTGTAGAAGAAATGAGAAAGTTTTCACACGTTTCGATTTTATTCCTTTCTTTTATCGGTTACAATCAATTTGTATCTGCCGAAATCAAATTCGTTGATGTAATCGAGATTTCGAATGCTACTACTGATAGAGTTTTGCTAGATTCCGGTGAATTGCCAACTACAGAACCCACTCCATTGGTAGATTCTGCTACTATTGCCAAAAAGAAACGAAATAAGGATACCACCGGTATATGGGCGTTCCAAGGAACTTCTACGGTGAATACAAATCAAAACAGCTTCTTGTATTGGCAGGGTGGAGGTCAGTCATCGGTTTCAGTAGCTACCGTATTGAATGCCGTATTAACGTATACCAACCAATCAACCAATTGGCAAACTCAAATAGACATGAGTTATGGTCTGATGAATCAGCAATCAGCACCGGGATGGAATAAAACAGATGACGCATTTGCTATTTCGTCAAAATATGGTAAACGGGCTTCTAAAACGTTGTTTTATTCCTTGTTGTTTAATCCAGCTACGCAATTTCAACCGGGTTACGAGTATGTTGGAGATTCCTTGCCAATCTCCAAAATGCTTGCTCCTTTGTATGCAGAGACCGCATTAGGATTTAACTATGTGCCCAATACCAAGTTAGATGTATTCTTGGGTTTGGGAACCTTGAAAAGTACGGTGGTGAATGATCAACGTTTAGCCGATCAGGGGGCATACGGAGTTCAATCGGCCATTTATGACGAATTAACCGGTGAAATGCTTACCCCTGGAAAGAAAATTAGAAGTGAATTTGGGGGATATATGTTAATTCAATATCGAAATCCAAGAATTATCAAAAACTTGGGAATTCAATCTCGTTTGGAACTCTTCTCAAATTATTTGAATAATCCTGAAAATATAGATATTGATTGGCAGAATATTATTTCCATTCAATTGAATGAATACATTGCGGCAAATATCAATATCCATATGAAATATGACGATGATATTAAAATCGGCGTAGACATGGATGGTGACGGTCAAGTTGATAAGTATACCGCAAAAACGCAGTTTAAAGAAGTGCTTGGCGTAGGTCTAAATATTAACTTAAGTCAATAATTTAATTTCCTGCAAGTTTAGGAATAAGCGCATACACCGCTACGCTACTCGCCAAGTGCATACAC
>JBJOFM010000127.1:0-2931 GCA_046048755.1 Bacteroidota bacterium
CTATTGCTTGCATCTTTCACAATACCTTTGACCGTGGATTGTGCATATTGAATGCTGTTTACCACTAACAAAAACAATAAAACAAATGAAAAACGTACCATTCTTTGCAAATTTTATGCAAAGTTAGTCCTGTTATCTCACGTGCGGATTAAGCCAATATTAAGTAAACATTAACATTGTCTAGATTATTCAAAAACAACCTTCATTTCAACCCTTCTGTTTTTTGCTCTTCCTTCCGTGGTACTGTTGTCTGCAATCGGTTTGGTTTCACCATAATAATTAATTACGAAGCGCGTCGCATCAATCCCTTGGGAAACTAAATAGTTCTTAACGGCCTCTGCACGTTTCTTGGATAAAATCAGATTTGATTCATCGTCACCGGCATTATCCGTGTGTCCAGAAATCTCCAATTTCCAGGTCGGTTTTTTCATCAATACGCCCGCTAATTCATCCAATGAGGTGAACGATCCGGCAAGAATCACGTCTTTCGCAACTTCAAATTCTAAATTATCAAAGGCAGTTTTTAACACTTCAATTACTTCCTTCTCAATTACAGGGCATCCCTTGTTACTTTTTGGTCCAGGAGTGTTCGGACAATCATCGTCCTTGTCTAGCAATCCATCCGAATCGGAATCTTTATATGGGCAACCCCCATTCTCTTTTGGTCCTGCTAATTGTGGACAGCCGTCATTCTTATCAAGTAAGCCATCTCCGTCTGTATCTGGCCATGGGCAACCTCGATTTTCCATTGGTCCTGCCACCAGTGGACAATCATCAATGTAATCAAATAAGCCATCTTTATCTGAGTCTGGACAACCTTTGTTTTCTAAAGGACCGAAGTTATCCGGACATAAATCTTCCAGGTCTGTAATGCTATCATGGTCACGATCGGGACAGCCCTTCAAGTATAATTCACCGGCAATTGTTGGACATTGATCTTTGGAGTCTATGATTTTATCTCCATCCGTATCTGGGCATCCTTTAAATTCAGGTAATCCAGCGATCTCAGGACAATCATCCAATTTATCAATGATTTTATCTCCATCACGATCTGGGCAACCGTTGAATTCGGCCGTGCCAGGTTCATTGATACACTCGTCTTTTAAATCTTGGATTCCGTCTCCATCGGTATCAGGACATCCTTTAAAGGCCCACACACCGGGGGTTTCTCTACAATCATCCATTTTATTTGACACCTTGTCTTTATCGTCATCTTTCACCTCACCATATAAAATGGGAAGACGCAGCCCAGCAAAAAGTTCAAGTCCTTTGACTTTTCCTCTGGCAAGTAAGGGGCGGTAATCCGTAACTCCCACGGTAAGTGGACCAAGTCGTGTTGCAATCCCTGCTCTGAATCCGCTGTATTTATTGTAGGATAATGGGAGGTGAAGTCCAATGCCAGCAATATCAAAACTAGGCGTAATACTGAATTGGTTGGCTACTTTTACTTTGGAATCTGTTTTCTTTCCGATGAGGTTAATCATGGAGGTAGCATTTACATAGAATCCTTTCCAAATGTGGTAATCTACCTGAATGCTGAAAGCGCTTGGAGTTCTCATGTAAAATGTAGATGAGGTGTCTTGTTGAGCAATCCAATCTTGTCCAGGATTTTGAATTAAGGAGTCAATTACTTGGTCGAACTCTTTCAAATCCGTAGCGGATTGAAAAACAGTGAGATCAAATGGGCTGGTTGAATTTACTGTAAAATTTCTACTAAGTCCTCCTTTGGTGAAACGCATTCCACCCAAATCTAAAAGTGATGCACCAACCCGCAGCTTGTATTTATTTTTATGGCGCGCCCAAATGCCGGTTTCTCCATCCATATCGTACTGATAGTCCTCATAATTCCCGCGCCATTCATAAACCGCACCAAGGTCAATACCAAGGCCCCAATTTGAATTTCTTTTTAAGATATCCATGGCTGTGATATCGGGTGAATTAATATACTCATCAAGATTCCCTGAATATCCATAATTGAAGTCTCCTTTTAAAAGAAAAGAAGTGTCAGAATTTTTTAGGTTGTATTCAAAGTTATTCGTGTAAAAATAGGCGGCGGTGTTACCACTTAGAAGCTTAATCGAACCACCAACTTTAACAAAGTGTTCTTTATTATCAAGGACTACTTGCCCGTAATTGAATCCATATTCATTCCAGGTAAGGTGGTTTAGGTTGATTAATTCCTCGTTCAATTTTTGGTTCCATAAAAGCGAGTAATCTAAGCCATTTTCCGCAAGTACTGCCAATTTTGGATCCATGTTGTCGATGTTTGTAATCGAACGCACCCTCCCAAATAACCCAACAGCGATTTTGGGATTAATGTGAAAGTTAAGATTGAGTAAATCAATTTGGGTATTGCTATATACACCAAGAACTTTTTTCGTTTCAGCTGAGTAATTTCGAACGATAAATCTGTCCATAAATGTGGAGTCTGGACTCGCCCAGGCATCATAGATGATATTGTCACCAAAAGATTTTTTCCACCAATAGCCGCCGTTACCTTGAGCACTTCTCATTGCTTTCGCATCGAAATATCCGAAGTTCTGATAAGTACTGTTGTTTAATCCAACGATATTAAGATCAAAAACAAATCGACCATCTACAAAACTTGCTGGTTGCAATTGTGTTCCCATGCTCCCTGCATAGTTGCTTGTTGAGACACCTAAGTATTGTTGAGAAAGAAAATAGCCTGAAATAAGCAAGTTTAAGGCGAGTGTAAGGTATAGTTTCATAGGAGCGTTTGTTTAAATCTAATAATTAAATTGAATAATGAAGTCATTGAGATACGTTGTAATTGAGGATCCACGTAAACCCAACGGGGTAAGTTGAATTGCGCGCTGTCCAGGTCGTTCCTCTTCATCAAGCAAATTACCTTGAAAATCCCAGAAATATAGTTTGTTTTCTAAGGCATCTCTTACTATAAATAGCGATTCA
>JBJOFM010000128.1:0-4386 GCA_046048755.1 Bacteroidota bacterium
ACCCTGTTTTGGGTCATATTACAACCTTCGGTGGTCATCCCTTGTCGGCAGCGGCAGGAAATGCTGCGTTAAACGTATTATTATCGGAAATAAATTTAACCGAAGTTCAGCAAAAAGGAGAACGGTTTAAGCAGGTTTTAAAACACCCAGAGATTCAATCGGTAGACGGGATTGGATTGTTGTTATCGGTGAAGTTATCATCAGCAGAAATCGTTTTACAGCTAATTCGAAAATTATTACATCGAGGCATTTTTACCGATTGGTTTTTATTTGCCGCCGATCGATTTAGAATATGTCCTCCACTCACAATTTCGGAAGAGGAGGTGGAACATTGTTGCGAAATTATTCTAGAAGAGTTAAATAATATCAAAACAAATTAGGGGGTAATCGTTTTATATTTGTTATATCTATTGGTAAATACAATCCATGGGGCCTAATTTTTTTTCAAGAACAATCACAGCGGTTATTTTATTATGTATAACGCTGTTAAGTTCCTGCGAGAACATTAACCCTGTTGATGATACCAAAAAGAATAATGGGGAATACTTGGAATTAGAACAATGCAACGATTTCTATTCCTTGTTGGAATTTAGTATGGATGTCTGCGAGCAAATTCAAGGCACGGGCATACCAGAAAATTGGAAGGGATTGTCCTTGGGCAAGGTTGTTTCGATGGATGCCAAAGATTCCGTATTTTATGATGGGGACGAAATTCGTTTCGACTTAAATTTCGGTACCTTGGTTGATGCAAAGAATGCAGGAGCTTCCTCGGATAATCGCTGGAGATATGGTACCCTTGAGTTCAGAATCGACAAATATTTTAAGGAAATTGGGGCCCAAGCGGAGGTGAAAATAGCATCGCCGTTTTGTTCTTCAACCGAAGACGATCACCTATTTACCGGAGAATTACTGTTAACGAGAATTTCATCCAATGCAATTAAAATTGAAGTCAAAGGACTCAAAATGTTTGATGGTTCAGAGGCGGAAGTTCAATTTGATGGATTTTTAGAATATAGTTGCTTAACCAGTTCTAATGTGACCCAAGTTTGGGGAAATGATTTCCAACTTACAGGCAATATGGATGTTAAGACCTTTACGGATGACAATGCGATTGAGACTTCCGCGCAATATAACATAGTAACTCCATTACTTAGAAAACTTGAAGCGGGTTGCAATAATTCCCCAATTTCGGGATCAATTCAATGTGATTTTTTGGATGCAGCCTTATCGGCTAAAGTAGAATTTGACCCTTTCGAAAATCAGGCCTGTGATAATTTTGTGCGAATATCCAAAACGGATGGGGTATTTGATTACATCATTAAACCGTAATCATGGTATTTAAACGGATGGCTGAATCATGGATTCAGAAAATTACTACTTTCTTGGGGTTAATCACCCTTGTTTTTACTCTATCTTCCTGCGAAAATCAATCGACAAATAGTAACGTGGATGCCGCTGAAAATATGGCTTGCATGGTGGTGTTAAACAATGCATTTTCATCTTTTTTAGAGGCAATATCCGAGGGTAAAGGAGACCAATTTATTTCCGATAAACTAGAGCTCCAATATTTAGATACCCTGATTACTAGTCCATATCGAGTGGTAAATTATACTTTTGGAACAGGAACGGAATGCAAGGATGGATTTAGACGATCAGGAATCTGGCAAGTTCAGTTCAATCATGGAGATATCCGATTTGCCGATACCATTCTTTTGTTTTTACAAAAATTGAATCCCGATTCGGCACAACTCAATTCTGGGGTTGGTTGGAAAGGACAGCAACTTTCAACCACGGGGGTCATTACCCTAATAAAATCTAGTTCCAGTAAATCCTTAACTTCGATTGCATTACAATGGCAAAGTGAGAATTTTCTGAACATCATGAATTTAACGATGTCGCGGACGTTGCAGTCAGAATCCAATAATGTTAAGGAATACTCCATGGAAATTTCGGGAAGTTCACGATTGGTTTCGACACAATCCATGAATGCTGTAATTGCATCCCAACAGCTGATGCATCGCAATAATTGTTGGAAAGCGATTGAAACCGGAAGCCTCATTATTTCGGATCAATCATCCCAAAACCAACAATATAGTATCCAGTTTAATCCCTTTGGTTCGATACCTGCAAATTGCGATGAACACGCAAAACTTGAAAAAGATCGAGTTGAAAAGATGTTTACTTTATGGTAATTACAACGAATTGCGTTGTTTAGGTGATTGGATAATCTTGGAGAGTTGGTGTGCTCACAAAATCCGTAGACGTTGGGGTATTGGGTTAATAGCCAGTGGTGGGTAGAGGTAATCGGGTTAGTTCCCCATTAATAATTTCTAGCCAAACATGGTTAATTCCGTTGGTAATCCACAATTTAGAACTGTGTACGGTTTTGTTGTAAACAGCGGCTTGTAAAATCGTTTCTTGGGTAATTTCAACGTGCGGTGCTTTGCATTCAATAAGTATTTCTGCTTGTCCTATTTGGTTAAATGTCACAATATCAAAGCGTTTGTTTAACTTTAGGGCTTTAATTCCGCGTTCTACTGCAATTCTACTTGTTGGGATATGCAGCACAAGGGTTAAATATTCAATACAATGTTGTCTTACCCATTCTTCTGGAGTAAGGGGGATAAATTTTTTTCTAACCTTGTCGAAAATCAGTTTTTTTTGCTCTTGTTCAACAATCTGAAATGCAAATTCCGGAAAGTTTAATGCCTGCATCGCAGTAAAGGTACAACAGTATGGCCAAACAAATCGAAACCGTAGTTAATTACTTGTCGTTGAAAAATCAATTTCAACAAGGTCAATTTGCACCGGTTATTTTATTGCAAGGCGATGAGGTGTATTTTATTGACGATTTAACCAGTTTATTGGAGAATTCGGTTCTGAACGAATCAGAAAAGAGTTTTAACCAAACCATCGTTTATGGAAAAGAAACGAAAACCAATGACTTGGTTGGAATGGCAAGACGGTATCCGATGATGAGTAAATACCAACTCATTGTGGTGAAAGATGCCCAGGATTTGAAGGATTTAGACAAATTGGAACCCTATTTAGAAAATCCTTTGCCGTCTACCGTATTGGTTTTAGCATTCCGAGGTTCAAAAATTGATGCGAGAACACGGTTTGCTAAATTGTGCAATAAACATATCCTATATACTGCCGATAAGCTGAGGGATTATCAGATTAAAGAATGGTTGCCCAATTTCCTAAGAATGCGTGGTAGAAGCATCGATACTCAAGCCGTGAACTTGTTGTTGGATTTTTTAGGTTCTGAATTGGGGATCATTCAAAACGAGTTGGAGAAAGTGATGGTGAGTGTTCGCGAAGAGTTCATTAAAGTGTCGCACATAGAAGCCCATGTTGGATTTAATCGCGAATACAACGTTTTTGAATTGCAAAATGCTTTAGGACAAAGAAATTTTAATAAATCCGTTCAAATAGCCCATCAAATGGGGAAGAAGTCGGATAAAGGCGAATTGATGCGTGTGTCATCTACGTTGATGGGGTATTTCTCCAAGATATTAATGCTGAAGAATTCGGTTGTTAATTCTGAATTTGAAGCAGCAAAATTGCTCGGAGTTAATCCATTTTTTGTGAAAGATTATGCGGTGGCTTCCAAAAATTTCCGTTTGGAAGACTTAGAAACAATTTTTAATTTGTTGAAATTGATGGACTTAAGAATGAAAGGGGTTCATCGTGGAGCGGCTAGTGATGGTGATATACTGTTGGAAACGGTATTGGGGATTCTGCGTGCAGGGGAAGTAGTTCCCCAAGTTAGATAAAACTTTTACCTTGGAATTCTTCATAGAATTTCAACACTTCGTTAATTTTCGTTTTATTTGTAAAAACTAATCTAATCACAGAATGAAGAAGTATTACTTATTGGCTTTTTCGGTAATTACCGCCTCGGTTCTTACCGCTCAAGTTCCTTTTTCCGTAATTAATTCGGCTGGGGCTCCCCAGAAGGCGAATTCCGGAAAAGTTTTTACCGATGTTACGCCTACAAAACAAGATGTAAAGCCGTCTCAGCAAACACAGCGCAGAGAAGTAGATCGAAGCGGATTTATTCGCATTGGATCTAGTTATTACGATTTACAAACCAATTATGCTATGCCTCGTCGACTTGTAATGCATCCCGATGGTGGTATTTCTGCTTCTTGGACAACATCAACCTCGGATGCTATGGGCTATCCAGGTCGTGGTTCTGGTTACAATTATCGCAGTTCCGCAAAGGTTTGGAATAAGTCGGATTCTACCCGCGTAGAAGCAAGCGAACGTACAGGTTGGCCTTCTGTGGGTGTATTAGCCGATGGTTCCGTATTTACCATTGGTCACGATGCTACCAACGGTGGTTTTTATTTAACTAAAAGCTCATCGGCTACATCAAGA
>JBJOFM010000129.1:0-2669 GCA_046048755.1 Bacteroidota bacterium
TTGGCGAATTAGCCGTAATGCCTACCGGTGCAGCAATAACTGGCGGATCTTTGGTAGAAATCTTAAACTCTTCAAAACGCGCTTACCGTACAGTTGGAATCCCTTTGAAAAATGCCGCTAATTTCAGTCAATTTGTAGACGATATCCATTTAACCGGAACCGTAACCGATGCAGCTACTAAAGATTCTTTCACCACTTCATGTAGTTGGTGCAAATCATCGATATTCCGTTGGAACGAAAATACTGCAGCATGGGTAGCCTACACCTCGGGTTCTTCAGCTAATAAAATCGATCCCGGCAAAGGAGTTTTAGTTTTCTTCCGTGGTGCGAGAGATTTGGATCACGGACTTGGTGATACAAGTATCGTAGCAAACCAACAAATTATCGATTTTAAAGGTCAGGTTCAAACTGGAAGTCTCACTGTAACCGGTTTAGCTAAAACCAATGGCGGCGTTCTGGATGGTGCCAACTTAATAGCGAATCCGTATCCTTCAACGTTAAATTTTAGAACTTTTTACGAGGGAAATACTGCTAACATTTTACCGCGATACTACACCTACGATGCTTTAGCCAAAAATTACAATTCGTGGGATAGTTCCGTAGGAAGTACCCCTCAAAAAGGTGGAGCATCTTGGTTTCAAAACGCCGGTGGTGACACACGTTACATTAATCCAGGCGCTGCATTTTTTGTCTTTTCTAGAAATAACAACGGTTCTTTAAGTTTTACCGAAGCAATGAAAGAAGCCAGCAAGAGAAGTAAAGGTAAAAATTTCGAAGTTGAAGAAATGAAAGAAACTCCTTGCAACGAATTCAAAATGACGGTAAACTATGTTAGTGATACAGCCAAAGAAAGCGATGGTTTTACTTTACAATACGATTTGAATATTCCTGAGGTTACCAATGATGGTGAAATGTATGATGCTCCAAAATTCTATGGAGGATTCTTAGGCCTAGGAACTACAACAAACAACAGTCAATGGCTAGCTGTAGATCGTAGAACCAAATTAGCCGAAATTGGAAACACTCATACAGTACCCCTAAAAGTAGCTTATCCTAAAACCGGACCTACGGATTTATTCTTTACCATTAAATCCTGTAGCTATGGAAATGGACCCTATAAAATCCAATTGGTAGACAAAGTACTTAATACCGTAGAAGAAGTTGGAGATAATAGCATATACCAGTATTCAATCAACACAACAGAAGAAAAAAGACAAGATCGTTTTGAAGTAATCTTTACTGCGGTTGAATCACAATTGGGTTCAAAAACATTGGTTTCTAATAATAAAAAATACATTGTTTATCCCAATCCAGCTAGTGACGGTCAATTCAATGTTGTAAATAATAAGACGAATAAAATCAAAGCAATCGAAGTATACAATGCGCAAGGACAACTAGTGAAAACGGAGAACAATTGCAGCAATGATTTAATTCCTGTTACATTGCAACATGTATCTTCCGGCATTTACACTGCCAAGATTGTTGGAGAAAAAGGCATTGAGTCACACACGATTGTATTACCCTAATTATTCATGAAAAAACTAGCAATTATTGCTGTAATTATCTCCTTTTTTATTGTAAATCGTAACTCAGCCCAAACTATTACTGGAATTACAGCAAGTGGAGCACTTGTAAATGCTGCTGGCTCAAATTACAGTATAACTTGGACTTCCACTGCGGGAGCAAACGCAGAGTACAAGGAGATTACTTTGTCGCTAACTGGCTTCGGAGGGAATGATGAAATCTGGTTCGCTGATACCAGTTCACAATCCACTTGGGAATTGCAATATGGAAGCATTGGATCAAATGCTTGGAAAGAATTTTGTCCGGGAAATAGTGGCCCAGGCAAGCCTATGCCATTTAAGCCAGGTAATAATGCAACAGCCAAGGTCTACATTAGAAATTCATTAAATTCAAAAGGAACCTATAGCAATCTAATCACTTTTGGAGTTGGATCTGGATGTGGAAGTTTCACCACATCCATAACTATTCAAGCCACTGTTAATATCGTGGATGCCAACACCGGTATATACACATGGAGTGAACCCATTTCAGGTTCTGATAGCTCTTATAAAATTGCTGGAAACTGGACACCTACTCGTACCAGCCCCAAGTCAACCGATGTTTTAGTAGTTGACCTTGCTACTACTACCTCGGCACGAAATACTACCATATACATGGATGGAGTTTCGGATTCAATTTCTCAGTTTATCATTTACCCTTATAACCATGTAACATTCAAATGTTCAACTTCAACGAATTCAGGCAATTGGTACATAGGCCCTAAAACAACTCCCTTAAGCGATTTTGAATTTAGGTTAGACACCCTTGCGGGTATGACAATTTCGGGAGGGACTCTCAATATGCATATTATTGGTAGCAATGAGGCCATGTTTCGTTCAAACTTAACAACCTATAATGGTTCACTTAATTTCACAGGAAACGGGAATTTAAAATTCAGAAAGGATATTAGAACTTTCGGTGGAAATTTGAGATTCCAACCATCCGCTAATCAATTAAGTTTATTCTTACAAGGCACAAACACTAAACTTTCAGGTTCTGGTGGTAATTTATTCCTTGATTCTACTATACTATTATACATTGGAAATGGTGCTATTTCTGATTATACGTTAGAACGTTCACTGCCTCTCTACAGTAAATTAACAATC
>JBJOFM010000130.1:0-6485 GCA_046048755.1 Bacteroidota bacterium
GTATTATTAGGTTTTGTAGGAACTACCCAAACGTTTTCATTTATGATGTTTATTTAAGACTTTAATGTTAGCTTATGAAATGGTATCAATTTTATTTAGTTTTTTTCTTTTCAATCTTTGCGCTTCATGCGCAAACGGGTATAGGCACCACCACACCCAAAACGAAACTTCATGTGAAAGATAATGGAGGGACATTTCGGATTGAAGGTACCGATCATGTTTTTATGGAATTATATCCTCAAGGGGCTACAACACGCTATGGTTATTTCGGTTATCCAGGTGCGAGCTCAACTGTACTAACGTTTATGAACCAATTCTCAACAGGCACTATGGCTTGGGGTACTAATAATACCACCAGGATGTTTTTATTATCGGATGGCAAATTAGGTATTGGAAATAGTTCGCCAGGATCCACCTTAACAGTAGGGTCTACAGATGGGACTGTACCGGGTGAAATCACCTTAAACCCAACGGCTGCATCGAATGAAGGTGGCCAAATCAACTTTAAACGATCATTAAACGGCTCAACAGTGGACTGGAGTATCGATCAATACGGTACATCTGCATCTGACGCCCGTTTTCGTATTTTTAATACGAGTGAATTAAATGGAATGGTAATTAAAGAAAATGGTTTTATTGGCATGGGTAATAGCGCTCCTACGGTACGCTTACAAGTAACTGGTGACATCATCGCAAACTCCATCGCCGGTTCATCGGATGCACGATTTAAAACCAATATTAGTCCGATTACAAATTCATTACAAAAGGTCTTAGCCTTGCGTGGTGTTCATTTCAACTGGAATACAACAGCTTTTCCGGAACGCATGTTTTCAGATAAAAAAACGATAGGATTCATTGCTCAAGAGGTAGAAAAAGTGGTTCCCGAAATCGTTCAAACGGAAAACACACCAGAACAATATAAGTCGGTACACTACGACAAAGTAGTAGCCCTGCTTGTAGAAGCCATTAAGGAACAGCAAAAACAAATCAACCAACTACAAAAGCAAGTTAAAAAACTCCGCAAGAAAAAGTAAAATGAAAAAATTAATATTCTTTTGTTGTTTTCTTTTGTCCGAGCTATCATTCGGCCAAATGATTACCGCCCCGTCTCCTTTGACGATCGAGGCGAATGCAACGAATGTTGATGCGGGTGACTTTGTTGTCAATTGGGCAAACAATACCGATAATTTATTAGTGAGTCTTAGTCTAGACTATCATAGTGGAGCTACTCTCAGTTTTCCAACAACAGCAGGTTTAACACGTAATTATGGCTACTCTTCTTGGACGAATGTTTCAAGTCTTGTTTTTTATGGTACAAGAGATTATGTGAATGCTGCATTAGCGGCCATGACTATTTCCATGGGAAGCCTTAAAACCGCAGTTAGAATTAATCTTGAAGTTTCACAATTTGATGCCAGTTATGTGTACAATCCTGTAAACAAACACTTTTATAAATTTGTGAGTGGTTCAGTTTCTTATACAGCTGCTAAATCAGGAGCATCTGCACAAGCATCATTCAAAGGAAAGACCCCTTATCTAGCTACGATTACTTCCCAAGCCGAAAATGATTTTATCAATAATAATTTATCGTATACCAATATTTGGGTAGCCATGTCGGATGCAGCGACCGAAGGGCGATGGGTGTTTGATGCAGGACCAGAAGCAACTACTAATTTTTGGAATACTTCTGTTGCGGGGATTACTAATACTACTTATACCTCGTATGTCGCTTCTGGAACTACAGTTACCAATCAATATTCAAATTGGTGTTCCAATGAACCCAATAATGCGGATGGAGGAAGGAATGGTGAGGATTGTGTTGTGGCCAAATCCGGAGGAGCTACTTGTTGGAATGATTTAGCCGATGGCAATACCGGAAGCGTTAGTGGTTATTTGGTAGAAATCAGCGCCGATTTTCCAGCAGGTTCCGATTACACAGGAGTATATTCAAGTTTTATCGTGCACAATAATGATATGGCGTTTACCTTGAGTTCAGGGAACACGCTTTCTACCGCAGTTGTCTCTAATAAATCGAATGCCTTTGGGGGTTTACAAATTAATAATGGACACACCTACACTGTGAATTCTGGAACTACATTAAATACTAATAAAGTAGTATTCAACGGAACAGGTAAAATGGTATTGACGGATGCAACCAGCAAATGGACCCCAGGCACTTCTGATACCACCAATACTATTACTCACAGTCCTTCTACTAATTCCAACCCGACCTTTTGGTCTGCTTCATCTGTTTGGGCGGGAGATGCCTTTGGCACTTATGATGGTACCTATGGGCATTATACCCCATGGCTTAATTCAGTTCAAGCTTGGTCGACGGGTCCCGTAACTAGTAATCAATGGATAGTGTTAAATTATAATGTTCCAGCCTTTATTACAGGAATAAAAACACAAGGAAGACAAAGTTTTTCACAATGGGTAACTACTGCAAAAATTGAGGTTAGTATTGATGGCGTGACTTGGAGAACAGTTAAGGACAATGCTACAATGAATAGTGACTCCAATACTATAATCAATGTTCTATTTCCCAATGTGGAATATGTACAATATGTTCGCGTTACCCCAACGGGATTTTATGGACATCCATCGATGCGAATGGGTTTATTAATTAAACAATAATAGGAATGAAACATATACTATTTATTTATTTTATTTCCATAGCTACCTATGCACAAACAGGGGTCGGAACTACCACACCCGTAAATAAATTTCAAATAGAAACCACAGCAACAGATCCCACTAACAGTGGTTCAGCGGCGAATGGAAATTTACGCTTAAGTGGATTATCGGTTTCTCATGTCTTAGATTTTGGTTTGAGTAATACATCGACCTTTGCTTGGATTCAAGCACGAAATAAAGCCTATGGGACCAATTACAATTTAGTATTTAACCCATTAGGAGGTAACGTAGGAATTGGAACCCTATCGCCTACAGCTAAACTAAATCTCGTTGGGGGTGGAATTCGCATTCACGATGGATTTAGCAATTCAACCGCGCGTCCGGCACTTACAACGACTACTATTGGAGCCTTTGAAATTCGCGGAGTTGGTTCCGGTGGAGGAGGCACTACCCAATCGGATGGGTCGGATGATGGATTTTTACGATTATCTGCAGGTGGAGGAACCAATGCCAACGCGCAAAGTTCTATCGATATTTCTGGTTTTTCTTCTACAGCAGACATGAATAATAACATTGTATTTCGTACCGCGGGAACCGAAAGATTGCGAATTGATACTAATGGAAATCTGTCCGGTTCCACCACCAATACCCTTTCAGGATTTGGGGCACAGATCAATAGTATTTCGAATTCCTATCAACTTGCTGCCACCGATAATTCCGAAGTGGTTCAATCCAATGCTACTTCAGCGATTACCGTTACGATTCCGGCAGGATTACCAACAGGATTTAATTGTATGGTTTTGCAGTATGGAGCGGGGCAAATTACGTTTAGTCCAGCAGCTGGCGTAACCATCATCAACCGAAACAGCTACAATAAAACGATAGGACAATATGCTTTGGCTACCGTATTACATATTGGATCCAACATTGTCATTATTTCAGGCGAATTAAGTAATTAAACATGCGTACGATTTTATTTTTCTTCATGGTTTCTTTATCGGTGAAAGCACAGTTCTTTTCGCCTAGTTATGGAAATTCAGTTGCGAAAAATAACTTGATAGTCGATTACGATTTTCAAAATCCTGCCTCATTTTCAGGATCAGGAACAAGCGTTGCAAGTGCCAATGGTAAAAATGTACCGGCAGTTCTAAATGGGACTTCGCCTACCTTTTTCTCGGATCCAGGATATGTTCGTTTTTTACCTGCTAATGGTAATTACTTAATGGTGGGCGATTTGAGAACCTTTTATCCTCAAGTAACCTCTTCCACTCGTTCTGGTGTATTTACATTAAGTCTTTGGTTTAATCCCACAGGGGCAAATGGGAATGTTGTATCTGATTTATGGTCAACTACCATATCTGATGGATATCATACTTCGGATATTGAAATGGTAGCAGGATATTTGAAATTTACTGTTTGGCCTAGAAGTACTGTTATCACAACTGCAACAACAGTTTCATTAAACACCTGGCATCATATTGTTTTAGCGTATACAGGAAGCAAAGTGAACGCTTATTTGGATGGAGCATTGGTTGGAACCGCTACCTATACGCGTGAAGGACCAGCTATGGGTTCATTAACAAACGGTCAGTATTTTGGAATTGGTGCTTATGAAACGACCAACTTGGGTTCAGGAGCTTATGGAAACTTCTTACTAGGGAATGTGAAATTTTATGCAAGTTCTTTATCAACAGCTGAAATAAACCAAATATACCGAGATGAAAAAACCAAGTACGATTTGAGTTTCTTGCTTGATGCCGGGAATACCTCTTCCTATCCAGGTTCAGGAACTACCTGGTATGATATTTCTGGTGCAGGCAAAACCGCTGATATTCGTACGGGTATGTCGTATGCGGCGGCAGCAGCTGGATGTATGTATTTTAATGGATCGACCTATTCTAATTTTGGCTTCAACCTTAATGGAGCCACAACATTAACAGTAGAAATGTGGGCATATCCCACAGCCTTAAATGGCGGTATGTTTTTTGGATTTTATACCTACGATGTGTTTACAGGTAATGGTGGATTAGGATTTAATACGGCAGCCGGCGATTTGTATGGGTTAACGAGTACACAAACCAGTGGATTCATCAACAATTGGAAGCATTATGTATTTGTCATGAAATCAGGATCTGTCACCTCTAATAAAATTTATGTCAATGGGGTACAACAATCTTTAAGTCAAGTATTTGGAACTCCAAGTAATGCTGATGCTACTTTCAATGGCGGTATTGGCAGAATTGGTTCTTGGGCCATTAACACTAATTACCTGCAATCTATGTACCTCACCAAATTCAAAATTTATAACCGAGAACTGACGCAGGCTGAAATCACTGCGAAATTCAATAAAGATAAAGCAAGACATGGATTATAATAATAACAATATAATTAAATTCTTTACAGTAGTATTTATACTACTTACTGTATCCCATTCTTTTGCCCAAACGGGTATTGGCACTACGACCCCTAATGCTTCGGCAAAGCTTGAAATTGCAGCTACAGATAAGGGCTTGCTAATACCACGTATGACTAAAACACAGCGAGAGGCCATCATGCTTTCCTCTGCAGCCAACGGCTTAATGGTCTATCAAACGGATGATCTAGCGGGTTTTTACGTGAACACCAGTACAACCACCACTGTCGCTTGGACCCGAGTTAATAGTAATTGGACCCGTTCTGGTAACGATATTAGTTATACTTCAGGAAACGTTTCAACTACGGGAAATCTAACAGGTGGCAATACAAGTACCTCTACCATTTCGGGTTTTGGGGCTAATGTAGCCACTATTTCAGGGGCCTATAGTATAACCGCTTCTGATAATGGAAAAATCATTCAATCGACCAGTGCTTCGGCCCTAACGGTTACAATTCCTGCAGGTTTACCAACTGGATTCAATTGTACCATTGTACAAATGGGCGCGGGTCAAATTACCTTTTCGGGCACTTATTTGAACAGGGGTGGATTTACCAAAACCGCTAGTCAATATGCTGTAGTCAGCATTATGCATTTAGGAAGCAATAGTATTATTGTAGCAGGAGAAATGAGTAATTAAAATGAGAAAAGCGCTAGTCATAGTATTGTTTTTGAAGTCCATTTTTCTTTGGGCTCAAATCACTTTGCCTATACAGCAATCCAATATTCCTAAAAATAACTTGGTAGTTAACTACGATTTTTCAAAAACAGCTAGTTTTACTCGCGGTAGCGGAACAGTAACTAATTTAGCAGGTACCGCTTCGGGCAATGGGACACTATATAATGCCCCTATTTTCATGAATTCATTAGGATTAATTTCTTTTAATGGCTCCAATCAATATGTAGCAACTCCTAACATTAGAACTTATTTTAAATCAGTTAATGCCAGTTTTCAAAAAAGCTTTACCATGAGTTTTTGGTTCTATCCTATTGCTTCAACTGGGGTATTGGTTAGCGAACTAGATTCGCATACCCCTAGTGGAGGTTGGCATGCCTCCAATATTGAAATGGTGAACGGATACATAAAATATCGTATTTGGAACGGATCGATTGTTACGTCAACTTCAGCGGTCAATTTAAATCAATGGTACCATGTTGCCATGGTCTACGACGGAACTTCAGTGAAGGGATATTTAAACGGAGTTTTACAAGGTACTCAGGCTGGGGCAAGAGAAATTCCAACTACGAGTCAAAATTATGCTATTGGTGCGGGAGAGACTACTAATATGGGCACAAGTGCCTATGGTAATTTTCATTTAGCCCAATTTAAAATTTTTAATTTACCCTTTACTGATTTCGATGTTGTACAGGAGTACGAATCTAGAAAAAGTGAATTTGATTATGCCATCCATAGCCCATCTACTAATTCAAGTCC
>JBJOFM010000131.1:0-3592 GCA_046048755.1 Bacteroidota bacterium
AATCAATCGGCGGTCGTACTGCACCTACTTCTAAGGCTGCCCCTGCTCCAACATCCACTTCTGGACAGGCTCCAACCATTACGGGTAAAGCAACTCCAACTTCTCCATTGAAAGCAGCTCCTGCCCCTGAGAAAGCTGGTGCTCCTAAGACTCCAACGGCAGTTCCTGCTCCTAGCAAAACAAATACAAACAAACTGTAATTTCATTATAAAATTCCCTCTGGGGAATTGAATATGAATTTTTGTATCATGTAAAGTATTTGATGTGCTGTAGTCAGCCATCAGGTCTTAACAAAAAAGCTATCCTAGGATAGCTTTTTTGTTGATTTGTAAAGCGTGGAGTGGGTTACAGTTTGATCCTATTAATGGGCGCTAAACCACAACCTATATAATTTCGATAAACTCCGAGGACCGGTATTGTGTATCGTAAATCGCAAAACTGGGCGATGAAAAATTTCCAGCAATTTCACCGGGATTAATCAATAATGCATTGCCAAACTTTTGTTTGTGCTGTTGGTGGGAATGACCATAACATACCACATCGTACCAATTGGTTTTGATCATCGTTTTAGCATAAAAATGGTAATGTGTGCATCCAAATCGAACCGAATCCAATACCAATACATTGTTTTCGTCGCCAAAATATTCGCCGTACAAATGTATGTTCGGGAAATTTTGTGCGTTTTTCTGGATATTAAATCGGTCACCATCGTTATTTCCAAACACCGCATGTACTTCAATCCCTGATTTCCCCAATGAATTTATAACAAATGGAGAGCAAAAATCCCCGCAAAAGATGGCATGATGGATGTTTCTTTCCTTTAAAAAGTTGAGGGTCCAGTCTAGGTTTTTGAGGTTGTCGTGTATGTCGCTGAGAATCGCTATTTCCATGGTGAATTATTCAAATACGGCTTCGAAAATACAACTTTGATGTCGTAAATTTGTGGCGAATTATGGCAATCATCATCACCGAAGAGTGCATTAACTGTGGAGCTTGCGAGCCCGAATGTCCCAATAATGCGATTTATGAGGCGGGCGTGGAATGGGCGATCGCCGATGGAACGGAAGTAGAAGGCGAATTTTTGATGGCGAATGGAGACGTGGTGGACGTTAAACACAAGTTTTCGCCCGTATCGAATGAGGTGTATTTTATTGTGCCAGACAAGTGTACGGAGTGCAAAGGCTTTCACGAGGAGCCCCAATGTGCCGCCGTTTGTCCTGTAGATTGTTGTGTGCCTGATCCAGATCACGTTGAGAGCGATGAAGTCTTGCTAGACCGAAAAGCACGTTTACATTTGTAATATGATATCGGCCAATCCCGTTTTGTTTGTTTGCCTGCAAAGCTGGGTTCCTTTGCGTGTTTCGGCGAGTTCGGCATCCGAAATGGTAACAGCCTTGTTGTTTGGCGAGCGTTGCGAATCCTTGCAACAGGATGGAGATTGGTTGAAGGTTCGATGCTTGCACGATGGATACATAGGGTGGATCCCCTTAAATTATTTATTCCCGTTACCCGCAGGTTGGATGCATTGGAATTGGTCTATCGTGGTGGATGCTGATTCGGCTTGGGTTAGCGATAATAGTCAACAACTTGGGTTCTCACAACCCGGAAATTCCGTGATCCAATTATCGCCCGGCTCCTGGGTTCCTGCCGTGGAACAGCTTCGAATTGGAGATACTTCGTTTCGATATGCTCGAAAATCAGGCGCTGATTCCTGGCGACAGTTATCCAAAACCTTATTGCAACCCAACCAGCCACTGGGGCTTCGTATTCAAGAAACCGCTCGGTTATTTCTAAACACACCCTACTTATGGGGTGGTAGAAGTATTTGGGGTGTGGATTGCAGCGGTTTGGTTCAGGTAGTTGCCGCAATGGTGGGAATTAAAATGCCACGCGATGCCAATCAGCAAGTAAAAATGGGGAATAAAAAACTCCTCGCAGCAGCGGATACTGGAGATTTAGCCTACTTTTCAAATAAAGACGGTAAAGTGACCCATGTTGGAATTCTGCTCGAAAATTCGTATATTATACATGCCCACGGCAGGGTGAGGATTGATAAAATTACTCCCGCCGGTATCGAATCCATAGAAACAGGAAAAATTACACATACCCTGTGCGATATCCGCACATTTATCTAATGATTATGAAGCTACAGGAATATATAAACGAGTTCAAAGGACAATATCACGCAACTCACGGGGTGTTGATTGGTTTAACACAGTCCCAATCGGAAGTGTATGTAGACCTCACTGTACAATCGGCCATGCAATACCTGCAAAAATTGATGATGAGCGGTAAGCTTAAAGAAGTGCAATCCCTCGTTACCAATAGCCCGGAGTCGTTATTGAGCAGTAGTTTTTATCAGGAATTGATCGATACCTGTGTGAACTCGTATTACGGTTTGGAATGGGATGCCGAACGAAAAAAGGCACTTGCTGTGAATATCTTAGGCTTTGTAATTGCAGGATTAAAACAAAAATTTGAAGAAGGTGGACATTCACCCAACGCACAGGGCGTTATGCAATTTTTGGGATTAGACCAAGGATTGCTGGGTAAAATGGGTTCGCTCTTCGGTAAATGGTTTTAAAATCAACAGTTATTCGTTGCTTGTTGCCGTTGTTGTTGGCAACACTTATTTCTTGTGCGCTTTTCCCCAAAAAATCCTACGCACAGATTCAGTTTTCAAGACCCAAAAATGCGGTAGCCGGCTACACCCTCAGCGTGGAAATACGCAATCAGCAAGATTTGGATTATTTGGAAACCAATTTACCTCAATTTACCCAAGTTCAACGGGTAAAAGTGAATGCTCCGGTAGATATTGCCGCCATTTCCCACCTGATTTCCAAAATGGATAACCTGGAGGAATTGTTGCTGCAAAGTTATGCCGGTGTGCTATCGGATGACGATTTAACCCACTTAGAATGGCTCAATTCCTTGGTGTTGTACATCCCCGAGGGGACAGAAAACACCCAATTGCTCAATGCAAATTGGAGTCTCATGCAAGGGGTAACTTTGGTGTTTAATTCTATTCCAGACGATTATTCGTTTTTAGCCAGTTGGAAACAGTGTAAACGACTCAATTTGGTAGGTCCGTTTGATGTAAATAGTTGTAAACCCGCCATTGCGGCTTGTCAGAAAACTATGCCGCAATTGGTAGAATTTGGGATTTCTTTGGATCGTGTGTATCATCTAAGCAACGACGTGAAGCTCATGCCGTCGTTGAAGCGCCTTAATATCATTGATAACTTGAGTTGGGCAACAGAAAAAGACCTATGGAATTATGGCGATGTGGCGATGAAATTGGGATTTTCCGATAAAATCAACGAAGGTAAAATCACTAAAAATCTTTTTAGAAGTTTAGATTTTCATTATCTTTCGGTAAATCCTGAATTAATCGAATCAGAAAAGCAATTTTTAACCAAGCTGTTCCCCGATGTAGCAGCACCCAAGGAGGAAGCCACTTGGATGGATGTTACCGAAGGAAAGAAATTTGATTTCGCCGAACGACTAACACTCGAGGGTATTTCCTCCCGTGGAGCATTCCCAAAACCATTATCCAAACCATTATTCCCCCAGTTTCAAGACGGTTGGTACG
>JBJOFM010000132.1:0-4737 GCA_046048755.1 Bacteroidota bacterium
ACATAGTTTACCGCAATAGACATCATTTTATCTACGATGTCCTCGTTGCTGAACAGGCGGAAATAATTGCCAATTTCACTTCGGTTGACGCTGCTGGCTTCCAAATTTGGTTGGTTTGAAAGTTTGTTCAGCCAAGTGTTTTGCGATTTTTTATTTTTTTTAGATTTGATTTCTAGCGCTGTAAATGGTTCTGCAAATGGATTGATGGGCACTATAACGGAGTTAGAAACTTGGTTGATATCGTGAATGGTGTTTCCATTAATTTGGTGCGGAAATAATGAAAAATACTTACAAATGAGTTGACCTGTGTGCACAGTTAATTCAGGTAGTACCGGCACGCCTATTTTACTAAGAGCCGCCGAATTACACAATTGTTCGTACTGCCCTTTAATGGGGATCACAATTAATTTTTTACCTAAATATAAAGCTTCTGCTGGCGACTCAAACCCACCTGCAGTGATCAGCCCTGCGCAATTAATCATGGAATTGCTAAACGTTTCTTTGTCCACAGGCAAACAGGTAATATGCTGATGAACTTGTGGCTCTTTTACCTGAGACGTGAAAATATGGATAGGAACGAAATTCAGGGAACTAAGATTGTTAATTAGTTCTTTGATGGAGTATTGGGGTAAATAAACGGTTAAATGACCTTCATTGCTAGGAATCGTATGTCTTATGGATTCTTTGATTATTGGCGGTAAAATACCCTGCTCGTAGGGGAGGAAATGTAATCCGATATGCACCGTGGCTTTACAGTAGTTTTTCAAAACCCATTCTCCCAAAGTTTCTCTCTTTTCGGGTCTTGGGGATTTTGCGAACTGAAAGCTAGCTTGGTGCCCCCAATGCACGGACTTAACCTTTCGCAATCTACAGGCAAGGGAAGTTAACGAATCGAAATCATTGATAATTAAATCGTACTGATCTACAGGGATGGAGACAATTTGTTTGATAATCTTGAAGGGATTCAATTGCTTGAACATTTTCCAATAATCCAGTCCCCCTCCGTGTTTATAAAAAAGCGAAATACCCGTTAAGCGGTATTTTACAGGTAAATCTACCGACAAATTGCAGTTGGAACCGGACAGTAAGATATCAACGGTTCCATATTTTGTAAGGTATTGATATACCTCCGATGCACGAGAAATATGACCATTCCCAGTGGCTTGAACAGAATATAATATTTTTAACGAGTTAGACAACATCATTAAAGGCGACCCAAGCAGGCACGGTGGAAGAAGGAATTACTCCGGGTAATGGTATTTTTAATAAATCTTGGAATTCGTTTTTCTGTTTGATCTTTTCCTTTTTACTCAATGGCTGGTGGGTGTAAATACTCCAATTGCCATCTAAATATTCCAAAGCGGTGAGATTCTCTATCCAATCTCCGCTGTTCAAGTACCGAACAGATCCGTGGTTGTTAGATATAATTCGGTCTTGCGGCTGATGAATATGGCCACAGCAGACAATGTCATACCCTTCTTGAATGGCAAGTTCTGCTGCCGTGTCTTCAAAATTAGCTATCCAACTAACTGCCTTTTTAACTCCAGACTTTACTTTTTTGGAAAAGCTCATTTTTTCTTTGCCGAAAAATTCAGCGAATCGATTTACCTGATGGTTAATCCAAATAAGAATATCGTAACCCTTTCCTCCTAATTTTGCGAGTATTTTAGCGCTACCTTGGGTAGTAGCATCAAAAATATCGCCATGAAAGAACCAGATTTTTTTACCATCTTTTTCCAAAATTAACTTATCGTCCAAAACAATATTTCCTAACTCAATACCTGAATACCGACGCAACGCTTCGTCATGATTTCCCGTTATGTAGTAAACCTTGCAGCCTTTTTCAGCCATTTTAAGGATTTTACGGAGCACCTGCATGTGCGAAGCTGGGAAGTACCTTTTTTTAAATTGCCAGATATCGATGATGTCGCCGTTTAAAACTAGAATTTCCGGTTTTATACTGGACAGATAATCGCATATATCTTCGGCGTGACAACCAAAAGTTCCTAAATGCAAATCGCTCAGTACGCAAATGTCTAATTTCTTCTTGGTCATACTTTTGTTACTCGAAATACCAACTGGTATGTTTCTGTAGTATTGAAAGGGTAATAAATCATCGTTAAATCCTCATTAATTTGCTAATTTTATTAACATTGATTTAACATAAAGGTAGTATTAATACAAGATTTCTAGGCGGTGTAACCAAGGATATTTGTACACGTGCAAAATATTGTAGCATCAAAAAGTAAATTTATTATTCGAGATTTAAGTTGGTTGACGTTCAACGGCAGGGTATTACAAGAAGCAGAGGACTCGGATAATCATCTTCACGATCGATTGAAATTTTTGGGCATATTCTCCAATAATCTGGATGAATTTTTTAGAGTTAGGGTTGCAACACTCAATAAAATGGTAAAATTGGGTGGGGCGGCAAAGATGCAATTGGAAACCCATCCGGATAAAATTTTAAGGCATATTCAAACCACCGTAGTTAGCCAACAAGCAACTTTCGAGAAGATTTTTAAAGAAATTGTTGAAGAATTAGGGGAGAAGAATGTATTTCTAAAAACAGAAAAACAAATCAATAAGGAGCAAAAAGAATTTGTTACTAAGTATTTTGATGAAAAGGTACATACTCGAATCGTCCCTTTGATGGTAGAGAGTATTCCGTCCATGCCGTTGCTGCGGGATCGAAGCATTTATTTGGCGTGTGTTCTAGGACACGATACCAATCCGCTGATGCAGCGGTATGCATTAATTGAAATTCCGGTGGGTGAATTGTCCAGATTCGTGATCCTGCCTTCTAAAAAAGGGGTGCATGATATCATGTTGCTGGAAGATGTAATTCGTTTTAACTTACCCTATTTATTTGCTCCATTTGGGTTCAATCGATTTATGGGCCATATTATCAAGGTGACGAGAGATGCGGAATTGGATATGGATAACGACTTGAATTCCAATGTGATCGATGAACTAGAAAAGGGTTTAAAGAATAGGAAAAAGGGTAAGGCTACACGTTTTGTGTACGATAAACAAATTGATCCTAATTTGTTGGATTGGCTGGTAAAACGATTAAATCTCTCCAGAAAAGATAATCTAATCCCCGGTGGACGAATTCATAATTTCAAGGATTTTATGGATTTCCCGAAATCAGTGTTTCCCGATATTATCGAACGTCCCAAACCCTTTGTTCACCCTTTGCTTCAACAGCCATGCAGGATTTTAGATGTCCTGAATAGAACCGATGTGATGTTGCATTTCCCTTATCATTCGTTTGATTCGGTTATTGACTTACTTCGGGAAGCAGCGATCGATCCGGCGGTGGTGAGTATAAAAATTACGTTGTATCGACTTGCATCGGATTCGAAAGTCATCAATGCATTAATCAATGCTGTTAGGAATGGGAAACACGTGGTGGTAGTGATTGAATTGAAAGCTCGATTTGACGAGGAAGCCAATTTGCGTTGGAGAAGACGGCTAGAGGAGGAAGGGGTTACGGTGAAAATTGGAGTGCCTAATATGAAAGTGCATGCTAAAATCTGCGTGATAAAGCGGAGAGAATTCAATCAAACCAAACATTTTGGATTTGTAAGCACCGGTAATTTAAATGAAAGTACAGCTAAGATTTACGGCGATCATTGTTTGTTAACGAGCAATCCAAAAATTCTAATGGATGTTAATAAGGTTTTTGATTGCTTAGAAAAAGACTCACCCAATGTTATTGTATTAAAATCGTTAAAGACCTTGGTGGCGTCGCCAGTAAATACTCGGAAGTTTTTTCAATCCCAAGTTGAAAAGCAAATTGCATTAGCGAAAAAGAAGAAATCGGCATCCATGATCGTAAAACTTAATTCGTTGAGCGATAAACCGATGATTGAAACGTTATATACAGCGGCCAAAGCAGGAGTTAGGTTGGATTTGATTATTCGTGGAATTTGTTGCGCGGTTTCGGATCAAAAATCTTTTAAAGTGAAACCCAAAGCGATAAGTATCGTGGATCAGTATTTGGAGCATGCTCGAGTAATGATTTTTGGGGAAGGTGTAAACCGGCAGGTATTTATTTCTTCTGCCGATTGGATGTCGAGGAATTTGGATAATCGCGTGGAAATTTCTTGCCCAATTGAAAATCCTTTGTGGCAAGACGAGTTATCCCATATTATGAACATTCAGTTGAGGGAAAATCAAAAAGCACGAATTTTGGATTCTGCGCTCAGCAATCAGTATGTTGAAAAGGGAGAGGGAGAAGCTGATTGTCGTTCGCAACTATTAATCTACCAATACCTTGCATCCAAAGAATACACCCTTGAATCTCGGAGCCATTGACATAGGCAGTAACGCTGTACGATTATTGGTGGCTCAAGCCATACCCTATAAAAATGAAACCGTAGATTTCACCAAACTTAGTTTGTTGCGATTACCTTTAAGGCTGGGATTGGATGTGTTTGAATCGGGGTTGATTTCTCCCGAAAAAGTGGCGTTGTTAGAGAAAAGCATGGAGAGTTTCCGCTTGATTATGGAAATTTACGGAGTTACGCATTTTAGAGCATGCGCCACATCGGCCATGAGAGATGCAAGTAATTCTCCGGAAATTGTGCAGTCTATTTTTAAAAAAACAGGAATAAGCATTGAAGTTATTTCCGGTAGAGAAGAGGCGGAAATCATTTATGAAACGCATTTACGACAGTCTGGGGCGCAAAACGGAAGTACCCTGTACATTGATGTTGGTGGCGGTAGCAC
>JBJOFM010000133.1:0-3878 GCA_046048755.1 Bacteroidota bacterium
AGGTTTTGTGAGTTTGGTAGACTGCGCATTGCCGCAAGGGGTTTACGTGTACAACCTCCGTTGCATCGACCAAGACAACAAACCACTAGGTTTTAGCGGCACATTTACGGTACTGCCATGATTGGAAGTGGATTGATAACGTTTTCGGAATGATTCTCTAGTCTCCGAATCACTCAATAAAAGTGCAGGATGTTCTCGAAGTGGTGTTTTGTTGTCTGCTCCTTTTATTCTTGCTGATTTGTGTGCTACATATTCTGGAGTTCCAATAATCTTTCTCAACCAAAGTAATGTCTATACCTTTTTGGGTAGATACAATGGAGAGAAGCTCTTTGAATTCAGGATCGTTATGGATAAAATCAAGCATGCTGGAGAACGTTTCGAACGATTGATTTTAGTTTACGTTTTGTTATGCCATTTCCATAAAGCTGAGTTGCCTTCATTAAGGCATCAGCATTAAAGCTACCAATGTTATTTGGTAATTTATTTAATGTTAGCGATTGGTCTTCCGCAAGATTTTCGATGTTGTTTAATAAATCAACAAGTAGATATTCTTTAGTGATATTTTTAGGAAACGATGATTTTAGTTTGAATTCAAATGTCTTTCCGATGAGTTGAAATTCGCCTTTTCGTTTATGGTTATATACCCAAGTTGTATTGTAAAGCTGTGTAAGCCCAAGTCCAAGTGAGTTGAATGTATTTGGGGACACCAAAAGAAAATCTTCGTCTTTTAAAAAACGTTCTACAACTTGACGATCATCAGGCGGGACAATACCAAATTTGGATTGTTTTGGTGCGTAATATAAACCTTGGTTCAGTTTTACCAATGTTCCGACTTTGGTTAATTGAGCCAAATGCCTATCGATGGCCGTAGAATAATATTCCAGGTCAGAACGGCGATATACTTCACCCGGCTTAATATGTTGTCGGAGTAAATCCATTTCCTTGATAAAAAAGTACAGGTGTTTTTTTAAATGCATGCAAAAAATGGAAAAATTCATGCAAAAATCATCTATGTTGTTCATATTCAATGATTAAATTTTAATTTTTGAATTATTCGATGTAGTTGCTAAGTATTATTTGCGAATATTTGCGTATCATACCGTATCAAAAGTGTAAATTCAGCATTTTACTATTTGATCCAGGCTTCTATCTTTATTTTTTACTTTTTGTATAGATAAGTAATGTCGTTATAAATTAAATGCGGGAAATGATTAGTGTCCAAGTGAGATAGGTTGAAACCGTCTTTTTGACATGTATAAATTACTTTCATACCGCGACCTAGTGCGTAGCCAGCTTCAAAGTAAACATAATTAATTTCAATTCGAGGGATTTAAAAGAACCTCTTTAATGTTAAATAAGATTTATGGTTTTTGATGAAAGTTAAACTGCTGCCAGAAGGAAGGGAAGGATTTTTCTACGCAGGCGGTATCGTCTAGGGTGAGGTGGGGGATTTTGGTAGACAATATTGAGAAGGCCATGGCCAAGCGGTGATCGTGGCGCGTAGTGAGCGATAACGAATCGGGCCAACGAACATGCTGGCAATTCAATACCCATCGGTCTTCCGAAACATCCACTGGAATCAAACTTGCTCCTATTTCCTGGCAAATTTGTTGTAATGCCTCCAATCGGTTGCTCTCTTTCCATTGCAAATTCCTGATACCTACCACCGTAGCCGATCGTTCTTGCAACAATAACGCAACTACCACGGCTGGAACTGCATCCAAATGATTGGAGAAATTCAGGGTAAGAACGCCGTTGGGGATTGTTGATTTTTTAATGAGTGTGCCACCGTCTTGGAAATACGTGCTTACGCCCAAACTGCTGAATAATTGGGGCATGGCTTCGTCGCCCTGCAAGCCGTCTTGGCGTAAATCGGGGAAAAATACTTCCAGATTTTCTTGATTCGCTACCCAAGCGTAAAAGAAGGCCGAAGCACTCCAGTCCCGCGGAATTATATTCGGAGCCGTAGGAATAGAAGCGGGTGGGGTAGGATGGGTTGTTGATGATTGAGTATCCGCGGCTTGCGATGAGCTGCTTTGTGACTTGCGTTGCAGTAAGGTTTGGGTGAGTTGGTAATAGCTCCGCGAAGTGGGCGGACCTTCCCAGTGCAACTCTGTAGAAGGCGATATACGGTGAAATAACAAGGCTAAGGCGGAGGCGAATTGACTGCTTAACGAACTGTCTATGGTTAACGTATCGGGGATTTGGGAAAGCGGACCTTGCACGATCAACGGCGGGAATCCTTCGGTATCGAGGTAGGAGATTTTTGCACCGCAGGTACGTAAGACTTCTACCAGCGGGGCGATGGGTCGTTGTACCAAACTGCTATTCCCGCTTAACCGGGTAGGAAACGGCGACAAACAGGCAATCGCGGTAAAAAATCGAAAGGGGGTACCTGCATCGATAAAGTCTAACACCAACTCGGCTTCGGTTCTTTGTAACCATTGCAAGCAGGCCGAATGCATGACTCTGCAATCTCTTGGCTGATCGGCGATCCAATCGACAGGGAATTTTTGCAAAAATAATTGTTCCGATGATTCGATTCCTGTGCCGGTGTGAATGTGGGTTATTCCCTCATTTTGGGAAGGGTTTGTCGATGAATTGTCTCTGATTTCGGAATATTCCAACACAGTTATGGCCATTTCTCGGATGGCAATGCTTTTGGAAATGGGTAACTCTACCGAAATTCTAGGCATGGAATTATTCCTGGGGATTCATGAAAAATTGCAACCAATGGACCAAAAGGTTCAAGGGTATTGATTGCTGAATTTGGCATCGACCCGGTTCTTGGATGATACTGGCGGTTACGCTATGCGTAGATTGGGTTTTGTTTTTCTTATCGGCCAAAGCAAAGGCAAGAATCTCTTCGGGATTGCCCTGCAATGGGAAGGGTCCGTATTGGTTTGTTACCACCTGCCACAGTTGAGAAATCCAATCGATTTTGGTCACGTCGGCATGTTTTTCGGGTGTGATGCCATGGGCTACCAGCGTTTCCAATAACAATCCCCAGGCCACCGCGGTTCCGTGGGATATGGGCTGATGAATGCTGTGGGAGTAGGATTCCAAGGCATGGGCAGCGGTATGACCCGCATTGAGTATTTCGCGCAAACCAGATTCTCTGAAATCTTGCGAAACAATACTCAGTTTGTATTGGGCTTGCGATTCGATCCAGGGCAACCAAAATTGGGTGCGTGTCTCTTCGTTTACAGGAGGGATAGGGCTGCACAAGGTTTGCCACAGTTGGGGACCTTGCAGCAATCCGTGTTTGAGGCATTCGGCCCAACCGTTGAGCAATTCGGTTTGGGGTAACGTACGTAAAAAATCCGGACAAAGCCAGACGATGCTGGGATGGGTAAAACTGCCAATGTGGTTTTTATACCCCATGAAATTGATGCCGGTTTTGCCGCCAATGCCTGCGTCTACCATGGCTAACAGGGTGGTTGGAACCGACCAGAATGCAATTCCCCGGAAATACGTAGCAGCGGCAAAACCGGCCACATCCAAGGTGGTGCCTCCGCCCAATCCGATAACCAAGGTCCGTCGGTTAGAACGTTGGGATTCGAGGTGTTCCCAAATCAAGCTCAATGAACTTAGTTCCTTCCCGTTCTCGCCGGCAGGAATGATGCACAAGCTGCATGGAAACAATTCGGAAATGGCGGAGCGAAGGGATTGTTGGGCTTGGTTTAGTGCGGCTTCCTCGGGTGATACAATGACAATATTGCTGAATTCGGTGGTTAATTCACCGGTAAGGTCGTCTATCCACTGCAGACTGCTTCGAAGTTGTGAGGTTGAATGCGTAGTCGTCATCGGCAAGAAACAGGAATTCTGAGGGTGTTGAACGGAGCGTTAGGTTTTGATTTTTTCGTAGCGTGCGGAGT
>JBJOFM010000134.1:0-7149 GCA_046048755.1 Bacteroidota bacterium
GGTCTAACACCTTCCAAAACTACCGCTACGCCAATTCCACTCAGCACTTCTTCGCGTTGAGCCAACCAGATTTCGGATGGATTTTTCACTGCATTTAACCCGTTGCCGTTCATTTCGTAAATGCCCAGTTCTTGCGTTCCTCCAAAACGATTTTTTAACGTTCTTACGATTCGATAGGCATGGTGGCGGTCACCTTCAAATTGCAATACGGTATCTACCATGTGCTCTAGGATTTTGGGACCCGCGATGCTACCATCTTTGGTTATATGTCCGATTAAAAAAACGGGAACATCGTTTTCTTTCGCAAACTGTAATAGTTTCCCGGTACACTCTCTAATTTGGGAAATACTCCCCGGTGTGGCCTCCAGTTGCTCGGAATATAAGGTTTGAATGGAATCAACAATCAATAATTCTGGGAGCTCCCGCTCAACTGCATCCAAAATGTTTTCAAGCAGTGTTTCGGTGAGGATATTGCATTGGTCTGTATGAATTCCTAATCGCTCGGCCCGCAATTTAATTTGGGTATCGGATTCTTCCCCGCTAACATACAGGGTTTTGATTGGGGTTCTCAATGCTACTTGCAGTAAGAGCGTACTTTTGCCGATTCCCGGTTCCCCGCCTAACAAAACCATGGCACCGGGTACTAAACCTCCTCCCAAAATGAGATTTAATTCATCATCGGAAAGTTGCAAGCGCTGAACTTCGGCTGTTTCAATGCTTTGAATGGGTTTGGGTTCGGCAATTTTTCTTCCACTCTTTTTCCATGCTGTAACCGATTTGCTGGGTTTTAATTCCTCGGAAAAGGTATTCCATTGGTTGCAACCAGGGCATTTACCGATCCATTTCGGACTTTCAAATCCGCAACTTCTACAAAAAAAAGTGGTTTTGGTCTTGCTCATAGGATGGGTATAAAAAAAGTACCGACAAAGGTATTCAATCGCGGGGATGGAACCTCTGTCGGTACAGGAAATTATTCTTTAGAAAATGATATTCTCAACGGATATTGGGGCTTACTTAGGTAAAGGGTGCCCCATGAATTGATTGAATTGGATGGAAGCGATTTTTATCGTTCTCCAAATCGAAATCAATTCGTTCTCGTTTAGTATTTGTAGGTAGTTTCAGAAACTTTCAAACCATCTTGCTTGATAATTTCTTTAACGGGTCTGCCCGCAGCATCGAACTCATACTCATAGGTATTGGTCACGGTAGGTTCGCCAACGGTTACAACCGTTTCTTTGGTAAGAATATTTTTGTTGCGAGAGCGCTGTAAATCTTCCTGACCGAAATTTCTCAAATCACGTTTTGTGAGGTCGTAATCGAAGGTAGTTGTAACATCTCCATCATTTTGTAGGGTATTGTTATCGCCGGTCCAAGTGTACAAGGTTCTGGAAGTATCGGGAGACAACATGGTTAACACATCAATGGATTTTAGTTTATCGGTAGAATAATAGGTATGGTTTATAGAACCGAATTTCACGCCCATGAATTCAATTGGAGCCGAAGAAAGTCTGCCTTGCGCATCCAAGGTATAAACCAAACTAAATGATTCTGTTGGATCGTTTGAATTAACCGAATTGATTGTGGCAGTTGTAGGCGTGTAGGTGTAGCTAATTACCTCGCCGTCATCGGATGTAGTAGTAACTACTCGACCTTGTCCATCAAATGAATTGTTTGAAACCGTAGTGTCCGTTGGCTTTCCTGTTTCGTCATAGCTAATAGTTACCATTTGAACAACATTCGATGGTGAAGGCTCAGGGGTAGGGGTTGGTTCATCTTCAGGTTTACAAGAGTTTAGCGACAATGCTAACGCTGCTGATGGCAATAAAAAAAATAGACGATTTAATTTCATAATAACGCGAAGATAGTAGCAAATTTCAAAGCCTTGATTATTTAACGACGAGAGGAAGCCTCAATTGGATGAAATAATTCCATAATAAAAAATAGAATCTTTCTAAATAGATGGATTTTTCGTTGATTTTGTTGTTATTTTTGTAATATGGAAAAAAGCATGCAAGACGTAATTACCGTATACGCGGAAGCCACTCCCAATCCCGAGAGCATGAAGTTTGTGGTTAACAAAATGTTGTTGCCCAATGACAGCGCCGATTTCCGTACGAAAGAATCTGCTGCAGGCGGTGGCGCCTTAGTTGAAGCATTGTTTGATATGCCCTTTGTGAAAGGGGTGTTTATCATGAATAATTTTGTGAGTATAACCAAGAATAATGATTACGAATGGTTTGATTTGATACCTGATTTGCGTGGGTTTTTCCAAGAATGGGTAGAGAAAGGCAAAGAAATAGTAGCTCCTAAAAAGCAATTGTCCGAAGCCGAAGAGGGTGAAATTGAGCGAAAGATAAAACAGTTGTTGGAGGATCATGTGAGACCTGCGGTAGAAATGGACGGTGGTGCAATCGATTTCAAAAGTTTCGAAAACGGAGTTGTAACTGTTCAAATGAAAGGTTCTTGCAGCGGTTGTCCTTCCAGTACAATGACATTAAAAGCAGGTATCGAGAATCTGTTAAAGCGCATGGTGCCGGAAGTGGTTGCGGTTGAAGCCGAAGCGGTTTAATCAGACGGAGTGGTATAATGAGTTTTTTCGGTTTCGAATAAACTCTTCGTTTGACTTCTTTTTGATTTTCTATTATTACTATATCATTGGGATTGCTGAGAGTAGATTAAACTTCAATTACTGCATTGTTATGTAGTGATTCCCGTATGGCGTTAATCCGTAAAACTATTTTTCTTTGTTGCGTTTTTTGCAAATAATTATTGATCAATGGGTTTGTTTATCCGGCTTATTTCCAACATATTTGCCCAATATCGAATTAACTTGTAACGCACAATCATGTTAGAAATTATACCTAAGAAAGATCCTGATTTCAAATCATTACACCAGTTTTTTACATTCGCCGCTAATAAAATTCATCATGCCGATAGACCGTATTTGATGTATAAGGAGGCGGGTAAATGGGAGCATTATACCTACAAAGACATCGAGGAGGTTGTAAATCAAATAGGGGCATGGTTTATCGAGATTGGTTTGGTTAAGGGGGATAGAGTGTCGATGGTAGTGGATAATTGTCCGGAATACTACATGATCGATCAGACGATTCAGAAGCTTGGATTAATCAACGTTTCGATTTATCCTACGTTAACGGCCGATGAGACAGAATACATCATCAACGATTCGGGTGCCAAAGTGATTTTCTTGGGGAATGCCTTTTTACAAAAGAAATTCAAGAAGGTTCAGGATAAATGTCCAACCATTATTAAGGCAATTAATTTACCCAATGAGTTGGAAGTAGGAGGATTGTTTACTAATTTTAACGATGTTAGGGCGGAGGGACAATCGCTATTATCGAAGCATTCTGCAGAAATTGAAGCGAGGTTTGAAGCAGTTGAAAAAGACGATCTTTCTACATTTATTTACACTTCGGGAACCACGGGGATGCCAAAAGGTGTGATGTTAACCCATTACAATTTCATGAGTAACTGCTACGATGCAAAGGAATTGTGTCCTGCCATCACCAAGGATGATTTATACCTCAGTTTCTTACCGTTAAGTCACGTTTTCGAACGATTGGCTACGATGTATTTGAGCACCTATATCGGAGCACAAGTTGCATTTGCGGAGAACATCGATAAAGTAGCCCAAAATATTGGTGAGGTTAGACCTACATTAATGGCTGCGGTTCCACGATTGTTAGAAAGAGTGCACGATAAGGTATATAAAAATGGTACCGAAGCGGGCGGCATCAAATCGAAAATTTTCTTGTGGGCATTAAAAGTGGGAGCCGAAGTTAGAAAATGCGATGACCAAGGAAAATCCGTTGGACCCGTGTTAGCGATGCAACGCGCTCTTGCCGAAAAATTGGTGTATTCTAAAATCAAAGCAAAAATGGGCGGTCGATTGAAAATGTTTGTATCCGGAGCGGGTGCACTGCCTGTTCACGTGGGTGAGTTTTTTGCCGCCATGGGAATGAAGGTTCAAGAAGGTTATGGCTTGTCGGAAACCTCTCCATTGGTTACGGTAAATGAATTTGAACGACAAGTATACGGCACGGTAGGTAGGGTAGCACCAAGACAGATGGTGGCAATTCAAGACATTGAAACCAAGAAAATACTGGCGGTTCAAACCTACGATAGTTTTGATGCCAACTATGCTTCCGAAGAAGGCGAGATTTTAGTAAAAGGTCCGAACGTGATGCAGGGATATTGGGGCAAGAAAGAGGCAACTGCCGAAGTTTTTGATGCGGATGGCTGGTTCCATACCGGGGATATTGGTCGATTTGAACGCGGATATTTGAAGATTACAGACCGATTAAAAAACATGTTGAAGACATCCTTAGGAAAAAACATCTACCCCACGCAGATTGAGAATGTGTTATTACGCAGTCCAAGATTGGAACAGGTGTTTATTATCGGTGATAAAAAAGAATATTTAACGGCCATCATTCACCCCAACATGGAAGAATTAAAAACAGCGTTTGGTGGCAGAAAAGACTATTTTGAATCCAGCGATCCTTTTATCCAAGATGAGGAAATTAAAAAGTGGATGTTGGAAGATATCAAGAAGTTAAACGAGAAGTTGGCGAAGTTTGAACGTATTAAAGATTTTATCATCAAACGCGAGCCATTTAGTGTGGAGGCCGGCGATATGACGATAACCTTAAAGGTGAAGAGAAAGGTGGTAATGGAAAAGTACAACGAGCAAATAGAGGCGATGTACGTTTAATCCTTAGCCAATTAATTTAACCCAAACAAATAACAGGATAAAAAACCCAAGTTGAATTAAGTACATGGCCGAGGCCATTCGATTTTTTGCGGGTTTCACGTTGCTATTTACCAGTAGGTGCATTCCAAAGGAAATCACAAACCATGCGATATAGTTTTTCAATGGTATAATTCCATTTTTCCATTGCCAAAAATCGTATCGCATGGCTACCGGTTCCATGAAAAAATCGTAGGTTGTCATCAGTACAGCTCCTGCTAAGGCGGCTAACCAAGGATTAGCAATTCTTCCAGAGGTGATTGATCCTGTAAAAAATACGAGGGCTGCCCAGTTTAAGCCAATGAGGTAGGGGATACCTTGCCAGCCCATTCCCAAGGTTTTACCGTAGTGGTAGTTCCCAAAAATAACGCCTGTTTTAACTCCGGCATATTCGATAAAGAATCCTAGTACTCCCGCTGTTAGGATTAAAAATACAAATTTAGCTTCCCATTTTTTGTGAAAGACCCAGGCGATAATAAAGGCGCCAATAATATTCAGCGGGGTAAGCTTTAGAAACAGCGGGTTAAGGGATGGGACTACAAAACCAATAATGCCAACACTATAAATGATGCAAATGATGGTAATAAATCTATTCTCTACGGTATTCATGAGGTTGTGGTAGAATAATCGGGTATTTGATGATTACGAATTAAAAAAGAAGCAATGGGTATAGGTAATTTAACCGGTTGTAACTACTGCGAAGTTCGATACAATAAGTGTAATTAATGGATTTGAAGTTGTCTTTTTTATTAACGGATTTTGGTTATTGTATGCACTTGGCTACAATATTGGCACTTTGAACGCATAACGGTATTCCGCCACCGGGGTGTACACTGCCTCCACAAAAGTACAATCCTTGGAATTCTGTAGAGAAATTTGCTTGCCTAAAAAAAGCGCTCATTTTATGATTGGATGAACTACCGTACAGACTACCACGATTTGAGCCAGTTCTTTCTTCAATTCGTACAGGGTCCAAATAATCTTCCACTTCAATCAACGATTCAATATCGCAATGAAGGTGGTGATTTATTTTTTTAATAATTTGTTTTCGGGCAAAAGCTCGAAGTGTAACCCAATCTTGTCCATAATTAGCTGGGGCATTGATCATTACAAACCAGTTTTCGCTTCCTTCGGGAGCATCTTTGGGGCAATGTTTGGATGTAATATTAATATATACGGTGGGGTTTTCGTACAGATCTTTTTGGGTAAATAGATGTTCAAATTCTTGGGGATAATCGTCGGTAAAGAGTATATTGTGAACATCCAATTGCGGGAAAGTAGCCTTGATGCCCCAATAGAATATTAATGCAGAACTACTGTTTTCAGCTTTTCTTATTTTAGTTGGGACCGATTGTTTAAGCAGATGATTGTATACTCGTTTGGCATCCACATTGGCTACCACGGTATCAAATGCTAGATTTTGGTTGTTGGTTGTGAGGCCTATTATTTTCTTTTTCTTAAGAAATGGTAGACTCGATTTTTGATAGTTGATAGCAGTGACATTGGATCCAAAATGAAATACTACACCATTTTCCCGTGCTTGCGCTGCGAGGGTTTCGGTGATACTGTACATGCCTTTTGCTGGTAAAAATGCTCCATCCAGCATCTCTAATTGCGGTATAACATTTAAGGTTGCCGGTGCCTTGTATGGATTGGAACCATTGTAGGTGCCATACCGATTAAACAGTTGAATTAGATTTGGATTGCTAAAAAACGATGAATTTGCATCATTCATGGTTCTTAGCATGTCGATTCTCCATAAATTCAATATCCCGATAATGCCAGTTTTTGATAAATAGGTTTTTAATTTATGGAGGGAATTTTCAAGAAAAACGGGTTTAGTAATCGTATATATTTTTTTGTATTTGTCTAGATAATTCTTGATTTGATATGGGTTTTCGTTAAAGGTAGTTGCCGCGGATCGGATAAATTCTTTAACATCTGCTGGTGCAGAAAATGTACTACCATCGGCAAAGAAATAATTGCAAATTGTATCTAATTGTAAAACTTCAAAATTGTTTTTTTGTGTTTCCGATAACAAGGAGATCACCCAACTGGGTTGGGTAAATAGGGAAGGACCGGCATCGAATCGATAGTGGTTAAGTTGTATTTGTTTTAATTTTCCTCCGGGGGAATCAGTGTTTTCAAAAACATGTACTTCATGACCTTTCTTTGACAAAAGAATGGCTGTTGCTAGACCGCCTACACCTGCTCCGATTACCGCGATTTTCATGATTATGGAACAACAGGGGTATGAACTTGTTTGTAAAAAAGGTCAATAACTATAAAAAGTTGCAAATTGGGCGCTGTTAAATCCTTGATTTACTTGAGATTGTCTATTTTTTGCGACAATAAAATTTTTTTTTAATTTTTTTTTG
>JBJOFM010000135.1:0-3433 GCA_046048755.1 Bacteroidota bacterium
CAACCCTTAGTAAATCAATCCTCAATAACCATTTGCTCTCAACAAGTAAAATGCAATTGGTTACTTCATAGCGATGTAATACCCGTCCGGATCGTTCAAAATCAAATTCGGATCAATTCCAATAAAGCACCGCCAACGGCATAATCCTCGGAATTTTTGTTGGTGACCAATGTCTAGGATTTGCATCCTGGCACACTCCGCATAGGATTGTAATTACCCCATTAAATTCTGTAGGATTTATCAAATCAGCATCGCCGTATCCCCTCACAACCCTCGGGGTCAGTTGAGCATTCCATTTTTTGGGCAAAATTCCTAATTCGAATCCGTTGAAAAATAGAAATTCTATACGATTTATTTTCTTATTGGGGCTGATTACAAAATCGGCCTTCGGACAAGTTATGTCGGAAAATCCAGGGTCTGTCAAGATAAAATACAAATGCAATCAGGAGCTTCATATCAAATGGATTGGCAATAATCACGAAATCGAGACACCGTCGAAAGCTTCAACGGTGGCGGCGGAAATATTAATCCTACCCAGTAAATCCAAAGTTATTTCATCGGCCAACGAAATTATACATTTCAAAAATCTATGCTCCGATTCGGTAGAGATTGAAATTACCACTCCAACAAATCATTGGCATTTATGGGTACAAACGGGTAATACACAATTATGTGTACTTTCAATGAATACCGAGCAACAAAAAACAAGCCCTCCTGTTGTTTCCATATCGTACGCACCCCTAGAAAATGCTGGGAAAATCCATCGCGATCTAGATCAAGAAATTGAACTACGAATGCAACCCATACTTATTCAAACGCAGCGGGTGGATGTACAAAGCGATTTTAAAATAGATGCAAAAGCCATGAATTTAGAAAGCAGCGGTTTGTTTGCAAATAAAATTGAATCCCTACCTATGGTAAGCGTGCTTCAATCGGGATTAGGTGCAGCCAAACCCATTGTTCAAGGATTAATGGGTTTGAGAGTTCCAATAATTAAAAATGGAATAAGAATGGAGGGTCAGGCTTGGGGATTGGATCATTCGCCGGAATTGGATGGGTGGAATATACAAACTGTGGAGTTATTGGATGCTGTGAATAGTTTAATTTATTCGCCCGATGCTTGGGGTAAAAGTATTTCCGCCAACGGTTCCATCCCCCTCCATTCGGGTTTGGCCTTTAATGATTACACCCAACTACTGGGAGTAAACTCCAATGGTATGGGACTTCAAGCAGCAGGAAAATGGAATTTTAGTAGAAAAGAAACAACGGTACAGCAATTCACATGGAATGCCAGAAAACAAGGCAATTACACAACCCCTACCTATCGAACTGCAAATACCGCATTAGAAGAATATAGCGCAGCCTACCTGAACCATTTTCTAGGAAAAGGCATCGAAAAAACACTTCGATTGGATGCATATTTTTTTCAATCGGGAATTTTACTAAACAGCCACGTAGGTTCTGTAAGCGATTTACAATCGGCCATTCAACGCACCGAACCATTGTATCTGCCTGTATTCTCTTATTCCATCAATAAACCCAAACAGGTCAGTGGCCAATGGCTTGGAAGTTTTGAAACCAAGATGACCCCGAAATCCAATGTTACCACCATCCATCGTTGGAGTTTACAAGGAAACATTCGGCAGGAATATGACCCCCATCGGGTTGCAAGCAGAACGTTCGCGCAATTAAACATCCTTCAAGCTACGGCAAGGTACCAGTTTATTCAAACTCTCGGGAATTCCACTTACGGCTCTACACACGAAATTCAAGGTCAAGATTATGGGGGATATTACTTTGTTCCCTCCTATTTGCAATGGAGAAGTACTGCCTACTTTTCTCAATCAATTGCAATGACTTCCGCTCGTAAAAAGTTAACCTGGGCGATTCGGGCCGATTTTTTAGCTCGTACTATTCATCTACCTTCCATTAGCGGACTTACGGGGCTAAACTCCACCTTGCAGCAAGGTTATTTTGCCCCAACGGGAGCCATTCGATACGAAAACAGCCATGGTCAACTGCCGTGGAATATTGAATTTAGTCACGTTTGGCGTCAACCCGGGGTAAATGAACTTTATGCCTCCGGGGTACACCATGGTACCGCTTCTTACGAAATGGGAAATCCAAAATTACGTCCCGAAACGGGCGAAAAGTTTGAAGCAGGCTGCAGAATTAAACCAATAGGATTGTGGATTAGTGGCTTTTCGGTATTATCGGCAAATACCATCCATGTTTTCCCTCTGACACAACCGGTCATCACGGTAAGAGGTGCGTTCCCAGCGTATCGGTATGAGCAACTTCCCAGTTTCTATGGCGGTTTTCATATTTATCATCAGGTTAACAGTAAAAATCACAGCTGGATTTGGGAAAATTCGGCCGATATAGTGTACTCCCAAATATTGGGTACGAAATCCCAAAGCTACAGTCATCCGGCTCTGTTACCGGCACCCTCGGCGAAAACAACGCTTACCTACCAAACACACCATGCAACGTTTACCATGGAAGGAAAAGCCGTAAGTAAACAACGGTGGTACGATGCTCGATACGACCTATTGCCGCCGCCAAAGGGCTATGTAGTATTAAATTTTCGATTCACCCTAACCAACTTTTTGGGAACACAACAGACCCTGGTATTTTACGGAGAAAACATCACCAACCAACGATACCGAGATTACCTAGACCGATTCCGATATTTTGTGGATCAGCCTGGAACCAATATCGGCATACGTTGGCAAACCAATTTACACAAACACACAGAACACAATCACACAAAAACAAATCATTAAAAAATCAAAAATGAATAAATCAATTATGAAAAAGATATTCTTCAGCACAATCATCGCGGCCATTGCAGTTAGTTTTGGCGCCTGCGAAAAGCACAACGAAGGTGAACAAATAAACACCATTGAATTAACCGTAATGGATTCCATCGGCCAATCCAAAACCTACAGGTGGAAAGACGAAGACGGAGCCGGGGGCAACAACCCTGTAGTAGACAGCGTATTATTAGACTCTGGCAAATACGTGGCATCCATTAAATTCTTGAATATTCAAAACGGGGAAAGTACAGACATCACCGAAGAAATCAAATCCGAAGGACACGAACACCTAATCTGTTATGTGGTAAATAGCATAACCATGATGCCATTATCGGGCTTGGCAATCGAACCTACGGATACCGACAAAAATGGTGTAGTACTGGGATTGCAAAGCACTTGGAATTCCTCTAGACCCGACCTTGGCACCATTCAAGTGACGGTAAAACATCAACCAAAATCGGAGGTTGGAACAAAAACCGGTGATTGTGGTGTTGGCGAAACCGATGTTCAGGTTTCCTTCCCCTATCGCATCCGATAATTTCGTATCTTTGTATTTTTAAGCACTATGAGCGATACACAAGCGTTAAAATCCACGTCCTTATCCGAATTACACA
>JBJOFM010000136.1:0-13446 GCA_046048755.1 Bacteroidota bacterium
ATGCTTTGGTGCCACAAGGGATGAAAATCCCTCCCCATTCGTTGGTATTGGGTGTACCCGCCAAAGTGGTTAAATTGCTTACCGAAGAACAAGTCGCTTCCATATCAAAAAACGCCGATGAATATGTGCATAGAGCAAAAACCTACCGAGAATATTACAATTCTCAACGCAAATAATGGTTTTTTACCGCTAAAATGACGAAATTCCCACCCGCATTGATTTTATACAATTCATACGATTCCCGTGTGATGGAATAGAATTTCAATGAGTATTGCTCCATGGCCGGTAAACGCACTAAATATTTTTACAATCCGAAAACACTCAGTTTTGAGAAAGTTTCGGAACATAAAAGCTATGTTCGCTGGCGTTTTTTTGGTACCACTTCGTTGTTTCTAGTAACCGTTGTAGGTTTGAGTTTTTTACTTTCGTATTTTTATGTCAATTATTCCTTGCTGCCATCGCAACAAAATACCGGTGCCGTTTTGCGAGAGCTTAGAAATAGTCAACGTCAGATTCAAGCACTTGAAGAACGATTATTAAATTTAGAAGATAAAGACGTTTCCATTTATCGCGGTATATTTAATGTAGAACCTCCTAAACCCATCGATTTACGAGGCAAAGATTACAGCGAACTGGCTAAATTACCCTATGGTAGTTTGGTAGTACGGATACAGCAAAAACTAGATAGCTTAAATGCACTATCCGACAAACAGGAAAAATCATACCAAAAACTTGAAAAATTAGCCCAAAACCGTATTAAAGCTATCGACGCAATTCCTGCGATAATGCCCATAGCGAATAAAGATTTAAAACGGTGGGCCAGTGGTTATGGCTATCGATTGGATCCATTTTACCATACCCCATCCTTTCACCCAGGTATGGACTTTACCGCGGAAGTTGGTACGGAAGTATACGCTACTGCTGCTGGAACCGTTCAAGTTACTAAATCGGAAGCTTGGAGTTATGGAAATCACGTGATTATCGATCACGGGTACGGTTATACCACATTATACGGACATTTATCCCGATTTGCAGTGAGGCCCGGACAGAAAGTAAATCGTGGCCAACTCGTTGGTTATGTTGGAAATACCGGAAGATCTACCGGCCCTCACCTTCACTATGAAGTTCGTAAATACAAGAATCCGTTAAATCCTGCTTTCTTCTATCGAAACGATCTCACCGATGAGCAATATCAACGCATGATCGAATTATCACAAAGAGAAGCTACACGTTTCGATTGATGCATTATTTTTGAACTCTAATTACCGTCACATGGAAAATCCTGCGCTACCAAACGAACTCAGTAAAAAGTATTTTAAAATTGGTGAAGTGAGTGAAATGCTCGGAATTCCAGCCTCCACATTGCGATTTTGGGAAAAGTCTTTCCCCCAAATTAAGCCGTTAAAAACTAAAAAAGGCGACCGTCTGTACACCGCTAAAGATCTGGATGTACTAAAAAATATTCACTATCTTTCTCATAAGAAGGGTGTAAAATTAGCTCAAGTTTCTAAAAAAGTTAAACGAGAGGATAACCTTTTAGACCCCAAAATGGAAGCCATAAAAGCCCTGAGAGAATTAAAAGAAAAACTGCTAAAACTCAAACAACAACTGGAATGAAACACATTGCGTACATCTTGGGAATATTCTTTTTTTCACCAAGTTTGTATGCAAATATTCAAGGGAAATTCGACACCAGTTTTAGCATTAATAAACCCGCCTCGCTTCCTCTCAATCCCTGGATTTTAGCAATTATTGGCTACACTCAACCCCATTATTCAATAGGTGCTCCGAAAATTATTTGCAATTTTCGCAACATACCTAATGCCAACCTATTCGTTGGAGCAACCCACCTGCATTCTTCTTGGTTAATAGAAAATAAATTGGGGAAGTCCAAATCCATTCCTGTCCCAAAAAGCAATCTGTATTTCAATAGTTTCTTACATAAAAAAAGCTTATTTACCCACCACAGAATTTCGTTCATTGAAAATCACTTTCAACAGGAACATAGCATAGAACTTCAATTGCCCATTTCAAAAAAAATGTCAATTTTTACTGGCATTGGCATAATACATACCAACCAGTATGCATTTGTAAACAAACCCAATAACAGTTCAAATAATGCCATACACCAAGCATCCATTAGACCCATCATCGGAAAAATCCAAGTACTTAAAACGCTATCCAATCAATGGTGTTTTATTTCAAATCTATCGTTCACAACATCTGGATTAAACCATAATGATAAAAATGATCTTTCCTCCCTATCGCACCCTAGTTTAAATCAACACCAAAACACCTTATCTCTGCTGGAAAATCATGGAATTCCATGGTATTATTCTTCTACATGGAATTGGCAGATACAATCTGCAATATTGATAACAGGACCAACCATAAAAATACCCTGTTTACTTCGAACCAGTATCGGGAATAATGGATCAATCGCCGGATTTAGTGCTTGGTTACCTCTTCAGTTACGTTATTTACAGCAAATTGAATTTACCTACTTAAGTGGGGAAACACCGTTGTTGATCGGATTAATTGGCAGAACTACGTATTTAAAAAAACGTACCAACAGAACCTCATTCCACTGGAAAGCCGGTTTACTGTGGAATAACAACATTGGTATTATGCCCCAAATAACCTTTTTATTCAACTCGTAATATCGCTTAACCTACATGCGTCAAATTCAAAAAACTTCCTCCGATACTATATTCTGGTTCGCTGCTTTTTTGGGGTTTACAACCATTCATAAATGCAAGGCAACCCCCATTTATCCAATACTCAAAGATCCTTGGAGCCGAGAAGGTAAAATCGCCTTTCTTTCTCAGCAAAATTACAACCAGGTAAGCAGCGGTTATAGCCTATCTTTAAATGTAAAAAATTCCAAGTTCAACTTCGGAATAATAGGCAAAACTGACCCCTACGAACCCTTAAATTCATTGGCGTTTTCCCGCTTTTATTTTCGATATAAATATAAAAATACCGCTTTTATTTTAGGTAGTTACCGAATTCAATTAGGAGAAGGAATTATGAAATCTATTGGTACACCTAGTTATTTAAATAATCCTGCCTGGGCAAATAAATCTGAAGAATGGAATATTAAAGAATATCGTGGCTTTAGCAGGAATTTTCCAGTCTTAGGCATCGCAGGAAAAAGTAATCTGTCAAAAAAATATCATTTAATCTATTCGTTTGGAAAAGCAAAGTTATCTGGCAAAATTGAGAACAATCGCGTGGTTAATTGGAACAAAACCGGACTGCTGACAGACTCAACAAAACTTGGTCAAAAAAACAATTTCTTTTGCCTTACTTCAACCACGGCAGTTCGGTATCAAAATAAATGTATCACCGCCGGTTTGGGTATACATTCTTATGCCTTCTCGTTACCTGTAAAATTTACTTCAACAGTAAATATAGCTGAAACAGCGTGGTATAATTATTATCGTCAAAAGGCAAATTCAAACGATTCTATTTCACAGGATTATAATTACTATGGAAACTTCATCCAACAATTACATGCAACCGAATTTTGGCTAACTCAATCTTGCAAGAATGGCAACTTATTATTTATTAACGCAATAAAACAAATTAAACAACCAGTAAACAATCAAGACAATAATCCCGTCGTCCGTACAAATCGTATCAACTATTGTTCTAACTCTCAGTATTATTTCCAAGATATACCAAAACAATTTGCCCTCATCTCGGGTTTACTAATCCCATTAAATAAACTTAACGATGTTGGAGTTCAATTCAAATACGTTGGCAGCGAATTTGAGTCGGTAGAAAATTTGGAAACCCAACAGATGAAAGGGTTTAATTCGATTCAGATCGCGGTTCAAAATCAGCTATCCCCTCGATTACAAATTTCTACAAGTTATTTACTACAGCGAAAGGTATCGTTTAATCAATTAAACCAGAAACCCTGGGAGAAAATTCTGCGTTGTAAAATTCAGTACCAACAATCCAATACGGTAATGAAATCGGTATTAAAACTATCGCAACGCGAATCTGCTATAAACCGAGAATCCTCCATGTCGGAATTATCCGTACAAGAGGAAATTGAAAATAGCATTCATCCCGCTGATTTAGAACAATTGGATGTTTTTTGGCAGCAAACAAAAACTCCTACAATTTTACAATTGCATACCGAAATTCAATTAAGGCAAAACCATTCAACTACCACGGAATTCCATAGTTATATTCAAAACTGCAATAAGCAAAATTCTAGTTGCTTGGAATTTTCAGTAAATAAACAATGGCATACTACGGTGCAAAGTCAATCCGGGATTGCACTATTTAATACATCCGCCCCTTTAGTTGTTCAAGGCTTGCAACTAGGGTCTATCAATAGTTTTCAAATTGTAAACAATCAGGGTTTATTTTTATTCATGGGAATTAAGCACAAACCAGGTAAGGAATTAACTCAATTACTTCAATTGCAAATAATGCAAAACTTTAATCCACAACGGCCGATTTCGGTGCGTATTTTTGCAGTAATATGGCTACGATGAAAGCACCAAAATTAAGTGTTAATGTAAACAAAATTGCAACCATACGAAATGCACGTGGTGGAAATAATCCCAATGTGCTTCAAGTTGCTTTGGACTGCGAAATGTTTGGTGCTGAGGGTATCACGGTACACCCAAGACCTGATGAACGACATATTCGTAAAACAGATGTGTTCGATTTATCTAAGCACGTAACTACAGAATTTAACATAGAGGGATATCCTAGCGATGATTTTTTAGTCCTAATTGCGGCTGTGAAACCAGCACAAGTCACCTTAGTTCCTGACCCACCACATGTATTAACCTCCAACAATGGCTGGGATACTCAAAATCAAAACCAATTTTTAAAAGAAATTATTGCTCGAATTAAATCTGAAACTCAATCGCGTGTTTCAATATTCCTAAATCCAGATCCTAATTTAGTAGCATACGCAGCGGAAACTGGGGCTGATAGAATTGAATTGTATACGGAAGCCTATGCTGTTCAATACCATGAATCGCCCGAAAAGGCTATACAACCTTACATCAAAACGGCAGAAAAAGCAATTGAATACAATCTAGGCATTAACGCTGGACATGATTTAGATCTTAATAATCTTGCCTATTTATCCAAGAATTTACCGGGATTACTCGAAGTTTCCATCGGCCATGCTTTGGTTTGCGATGCATTGTACCATGGCCTTCAGAATACCATTCAATTGTATCTAGCTCAATTGCGAAAGCATATTTTATACCCCGCTAGCACTTAATCTATTTCGGTGAAGTAACGCAATGGGCAAATACAACCTCCATATTTTGCGGCTACTTCTGGTTGCTTCCAGTATCGTTTTTGGTTGGAATTCAGGACACACTTGGGGATTCAATGCACACCGATTTATCAATCGTGAAGCAACCAAAATCCTTCCATCTCCCTTATTTTCATTCTATAAAAATTTCGCTGATTACATTGAAGAACATGCCGTAGACCCGGATAAGCGGAGGTACATTGATACAAACGAAGCTCCAAGACACTATATCGATTTAGAATATTATGAACAGAATCTGCCTATAGATACCATTCCACGTTTTTGGAAAGGCGCCCTAGAGAAATATGGATCTTCCTATCTACATGATTTTGGAAGTCTTCCTTGGCAAATTCAACTATCTATGTATCGGCTGCGAAAAGCATTTCAAGCAGCAGAGCTCAAACAAATAATCCAGATTTCCGCAGAATTAGGGCACTACGTAGCCGATGCCCATGTCCCCTTGCATACCACAGCAAATTACGATGGCCAATTAACCAATCAACGCGGAATACATGCCCTTTGGGAAACAAAAATTCCCGATATCTTCTTGGATGAATATAGATTACTTATCCCTAAAGCCACCTTCTGGCATTCAGAATCCGATTCGATTTTTTCCATTATTGAGGAATCTCATCAACTCATTTCCGTAGTACTTCAAGCCGAAAAATGGATTAATTCTCTGTATGCTCCAGGGGAGCGTTATGCCTTTAGTTCCCAACCAACTACCGGAAAACCCAGTAAAAATTATTCGCAAAACTATTTAGTCAACTGTGATAAAGCGATGGAGTATACTGTGGCTGCTAGACTACAATCTGCTATCTTTCGTGTAGCTTCATGCTGGTATACAGCTTGGATTCTCGCTGGACAACCCAATTTACCCGTTTTTGAACCCGAAACTTCCCCCACAAAAACTAAACTTTTTGTACGCAATCAACCGAAGAATCCCAATTTCCCACTTCTCCAATTTGCACAAAAAACCCAACCAGATAAAGGCGAAACTACCACCCCTATGAATCCTTTTCCAAGTGATAGTTTGGAGTATTTAGATAGCCTTTTACAACATGGGCACCACGCCGACAACTGTCATAAACGTTAAATGAAAAAATCTACTTGTTAGCTATAACCTCAATTAATTGAAGATCCATTTGATTTTGCTTGAAAAAACCGATGAATTTTCTAGCATCGTTAATTTTATTTCTTCAATACTTTTATTTCTGTTCTGCGATTTAATGCTCTACCGGCCTCCGTAGCATTATCCGCCATGGGTAAACTTGCTCCAAATCCTTTTGCTACAAACCGTTTTTCAGAAATTCCTCTCGCCACCAACGCCTGCACCAATGCCGATGCACGATTTTTAGATAGTTCTAAATTATGAGCATCGTTTCCCTGATTATCCGTATGCCCTCGTACCTCCAATACCATGGTTGGATTGGATTTCATTATACCTTCTAAAACCTGAATTTCACTCACAGACTCCGACCTTAACTCAAACTTATCAGTATCGAAAAAGATATTTTTCAAAACGATAATGTCGTTTTCTTTGAATGGCTCTAACTCAGAAACAATGACAAATGGATTCTTCAATCCGGTATCCTTCGGTTGAAAATTCCTAGAATCAAATTTATATCCTTGGGCCCGTACATGCATCGCGTAATTACCACCGGCATGTAATGGAATAAAAAAAGACTGAATACTATCCGAGAATACCACTTTGTTATTGGATAAGTCCACTAATTCCACCAATCCTCGAACGGGCTTTCTGGTTGTTTTATCGAGGATTCTGCCTTGCACATAAGTAACGGCTTTAGGTTTAAACTTTTCTGGAAGATTAAATCGATAAATATCCAATCCTCCGAATCCCCCTTTTCGATCGCTTTGAATAAACCCACCTTGTCCCCAGGGATCGATATACATTCCGAAATCATCGTCTTGTGAATTAATTACGTTACCTAAATTGATGGGAGTGCTCCAAGTTCCGTTGGATTGTTGCCTACTCATGAACATATCAATTCCTCCGTAACCCGGTAAACCCGTGCTCGAAAAATACAATGTCTGCCCATCGTAGTGCAAGAAAGGAGATTCCTCATTACCAACGGTATTAATGGAAGGCCCCAAGTTTACCGGCTTACTCCAAATTCCATTTTTTAAGGTTGACATCCACAAATCCTTTCCTCCAAACCCTCCAAAACGATTACTTGAAAATACTAATGTATGGCCATCACCAGAAACGGAAGGTTGACTCTCCCAAGATTTGGAATTAATAGGCGCTCCCACATTGTATCCGTATTCCCAACCCTTGTCGGTTAAAATACTCACATAAATATCACAACTTCCCGAATCACCAGGCTGATTGCATCGGGAATAGTACAAGGACCTACCATCGGCACTAATGCTCAAGGTGCCCTCATTGTTTGGGGTATTGATATTTCCAGGAACGGGTCTTGCTTTCGCAAATGTTCCTGTTGCCTCAGCCACTGCTTCTTTGATTTCGCTGAAATAAAAATCTTCTTGAAGACCTGTAGGACTTGGCATTAATCGAGTAAAAACAAAGGTTTTACCATTAAATGGCATACCGGGCCAGTATTCGTTTAGATCTGTATTGATAGCATTTCCAGCATTTTCCATTTTTATGGAAGCGCCTATAAGTTGATCTTCTTGGGCTGAAATTACAATGCCTCTAAGTCGTTGTGCCTTCTCCACCAACTTAGGAGATGCCTTATGCTTGGCTTCGATATACCCTACTTTTTTAGGTAGATTCTCAAAAGAATCTAATAAAGATAACGATTGTTTAAATTGCTTTTTACGAAACTGATATTCGGCAAAGTAATAGTAACTGGGCCTGTATAATGGCGCTACCATAATACAATTTTCGTAGGATTTTCTGGCCGAAACGGTATCGCCTTTATCATCGTACAGCATGGCTTGTAAAGAATATGCATCCGCTACAGTAGGATTAGTTGCAATACTCTTATTCACCATTTGCAAAGCTTTATCTCGTTCTCCTAAATTAAAATGGTTCATCGCTGCATCGAGGTATTCTTTACCTTTTTTCGCTTTAGCAGGTGAAATTTCTCCTACCCCAGCGGCAGTTGAATTACCCACTGAACCCGTTTTTTTTGTTTGTGCTAATGAACACGAGGTAGTTCCAAATAAACCCAACGCCAGTAAAATACAGAGTCTAAAATTAGTACTCATACTTGCTATCTTCTCCATGCAAACGTCTTAATCATGCGAAAAATATCCTGTTCTATATAATCATACACCGGCGCAATACTGTCTGGATTGGTAGCGTGGTTGAAGTATAATGCTCCTCGAACAAAATTTCTAGAACTATCGGTTATAAAAAAATTCAAATTGGTTGCGGTGTTACCTTTAATGCGATAAACCAATCCCCAATGCTTGGATCCATGAACGGAAACTGGCTCCTCTACAATATCTTCAGCACGTTGTAAGTGCTTGTAAACCAACTTTCTTGTATCTTGAACCAAACTATCATACAACGCCCAATGCTGAAACGTATAATGAGTTAAATGCAATGTTGCATCGTAGGGTTTATAAATAACATTGGCCCAACCCAACCTTGGGGAGCCATTTTGACTATCTTGTTTAATAACAGCGTATTGCGGCAATTCAAAGGAAGAATGCAAATCGGTGGAGGCTACGCTTGCATATTGTTTATCAATTAATTCGATTTTCGGGAAAATACGGGGTTTTGGAACATAAGTATCACCATCGCCACAGGCAGATAATACTACAAATCCTGCGATTAACAAGCAATGAAATACCGGTTTTACCATCACAATTATATGTTGTTAACGGGAGAATTGTACTTTTATTTTCTTTACCTTCCTAGGATCGGCAGCATCCACTCTAAATCGTATACCTGCCAATTCAATTTCGTCTCCTCGTTTTGGCAATCGTCCCAATCGTTCAGAGATCATACCCCCCAAGGAATCGCTCTCTAATTCGTAAGCATCGAATACACCTACAGGAAGTTCGGCAATTCGAATAAAATCAACCAGTAAGAATTTTCCTTCGCATAAGAAACCACCATCGGCCAATTTTACAAATCCTTGTGCATCTTCATCAAATTCGTCACGCATATCACCAAAAACCTCTTCCAAAATATCTTCCATCGTGATGATACCGCTTGTACCCCCAAATTCATCCACTACAATAGCAAAATGGCTATGTTTTAAACGCATTTCGGCCAAGGTATCGTCCATGGGTTTGTTCTCAGGAATAAAATAGGGCGATAAAATCAAATTGCGCCAGTTGTAATCTTCGGATTCATTCAAATGGGGCATCAATGTTTTGATGTTTAAAATACCAATTACTTTATCCAAACTACCTTCAAAAACAGGCATTCTAGAAAATCCATTTTCGCGGACAATACTGAGTACTTGATGGAAATTTAATGAATTTGACAATGCAATGACATCCATTCTTTGCTGCATAATCTGCTTCACTTGGATGTTTCCCATATTAACAATCCCCTTTAGTATTTCTTTTTCCTGTTTGGCGTCGTCCTCATCGGTAGCCATATCGATGGCCATCGTTAATTCTTCGCTCGTTAATTCATTGGCTTTAGGCTTTGCTCTTTTTTCAAGTAATACCCCAAGTCTTACCAAAAAATGAGTTAGTGGCCATAATAACGTAGAGAGTATCTTCATTGGGAAAACCAACTTTCTTGCTACTTTTCGATAATTCTGAGTGGCAAATACTTTGGGGATTACTTCACCAAAAACCAATATTACAAGGGTTACTAATATAGCTTCAACCAAAAATTTCAACCAAGGAGCTTCGTCCAAATTGAACAACATCTCGGTTAGATTTAATGTCAACAACACAAAAGCCACATTGACCAAACTATTAGCAACCAAGATAGTAGCCAATAAATGCTTAGGTTGTTCTAAAAAGTTAACTACCAGTTTAGCACCGGTTGAATTTTCTTCTCGAAGATCGTCAATATCACTTTCCCGATGAGAGAAAAACGCATTTTCTGCAGCGGAAGAGACGGCGGAAATTGCCAAACAAAAAACCATTAAAACAGAAATAGCCACCATAGGACCAATCTGATCTGGTTGTAATGTTTTAACAATGGATAAAATAGGTGTAGCTATACTGAATATGGTTGTATCGAAACTAAGCGTACTTAGTGAAAAAATCGCAGGTAACGGGTCTGACATGAATTAATAAAACTTATTAAAATGGCAAATCATCGTCATCCATTCCACCAACATTTGGATTGAAATCAGTCCCTACATTGGATGACTGGTCACCGCCATGGGTATTATTGGAATCACCTCTATCATTGTTGCGGTCTCCCATCATTGATCCCATCATTTGAAAATTATTGACACGGATTTTACGCATTTGTTTTTCTTGGCCTTCGGCATCGGTATAACGATCTGTCCTAATTTTACCTTCCACATAAAGCAAACTACCTTTTTTCAAATATTTCTCAGCAGTCTCCGCTTGCTTGTCCCACATTTCCAAGTTGTGCCACTCCGTACTTTCCATTCGCTGCCCATCCTTGGTGTAATAATCGTTGGTAGCTAATGTAATATTTGCAACGATTCTTCCATTTTCCAATCGTCTGATGATCGGATCTTTACCTAATCGGCCCAATAAAATCACTTTATTAATCATAAAAAAACGCGTTTAAATCCAAATATCGTAAACAATAATCACTCAAACCTAATGCAAAATCGATTTATTTCCAAACACCTGCAAAATCCATCATTTTTTCCATCAGCCGATGTACCGGCACTTCGCCTATTTTTGATGTGGGTTGTACGAGGAAATTTTCTGGAAACTTGATTTCACCTTGGACTGTTAACTGCCAGCATCGTGCAAATATTGTTCTATGGGATAATTGATGTTTAAAATCTTTGTATCCCGATATGTTTAACTCTAAATCTTTTAAATTTACATTCAATCCTTCTAGTACAAGCGATGGATGTATTTCTAAATCATGCACTTCTGCATTTGGGAATTCATACAAATTTGCCCACACCGAAGTCTCGTCTCGCTTTACCAAAAGCCACTGATCTCGATAGTTAATTGCAAAAAATATCAGATTAACCGCAACGGGTTTAGTTTTTTGAGGGACTACAGGCAACTGCACTTGTTGATTGTGTGTAAAAGCAAAACAACTATCCTTCAACGGGCAGTTTAGGCAATCGGGATTCGTGGGGGTACAAATTGTAGCCCCTAATTCAATTATTGCTTGGTTGAATGTATTGAATTGGTTGGTATCACCCAAGATGGCTAACAGTTCTTTTTTTACTGTTTTAATAAAAATCTGTTGATCAACAGGAATGGTAACTCCTAACCATCGAGCAGCAAATCTCTTTACATTTCCATCTATGGCAACCGCTTTCTGATTGTAGGCAAAAGCGGCGATTGCAGAGGCTGTGTAATCTCCTACACCCGGTAAAAGTAAGATTTCATCGAATTTCTCCGGAAACCGTCCCTGATATTCATGGTGTATAATTTTTGCGGCTTTATGTAAATTTCTAGCTCTGGAATAATACCCCAACCCTTGCCAAGTTTTTAACACCTCAGACTCATCCGCCAGTGCTAAATCACTCACGTTCTGAAACTTATCCATAAAACGATGATAATAAGGTAGCCCTTGCTGAACTCTGGTTTGCTGCAAAATTATCTCAGAAATCCAGATTTTATAAGGATCGTTTGTCTCCCGCCAAGGCATTTTTCGATGGTTAACTTGGTACCATGTCAATAAGGTTTGGATAACTCTTACCATAATATTTCCATAATAATTGGCAAAAAAAGATGTTTTGTACTTTTTTTGCAGTTCAATCCTATGACAAAGTCTGAAATCGTTAACGAAATTGCTGTGCGCACAGGTTTAGAGAAGACCGCGATTGCCGACACAATTGACAACTTCTTCGTGGTAGTTAAGAACTCCATGGTAAATGGTAACAACATTTATCTAAGAGGGTTTGGTACTTTCGAACTTAAAAAACGCAAAACTAAAGTTGCTAGAAATATCAAACGCAACACCAGTTTGGTTGTACCCGCCCACTACGTGGCTCGCTTTAAACCCGCGAAAGAATTTGCTGCCTTAGTTAAGGATAGCAAAACCTTAGCAGAAAAAATCTAAGTAGCATGACCAACATCAACGCAAAGGCCAGCCGCATGCGCGTTGGTATTGTGGTCAGTGCCGTAGTTTTAATTGGAATTTGGATGGTCTCCAATCGATGGAAGACCGATGACCTAGTAGTGCCCAATAAACAAGAGAGTTTGATGGGCACTATGGGCAATGCTACACCCCAAAAGGAAGTTACGCGAATTGAATTTATCAACGAAGTGTTAGAAGGTGTAAAACCCACCCCTTTGGTAGCTCGCGTCCTAACCTCCACCTTTGGAAGTATACCGATTGATTCTATGGAACTTGCCTTTAATTGGGCAATCGAAACTCAAAATCCAGCATTAGCAACCCTAATTCGAACGGATATAGATCTTAACAGTAAAAAACCCAACTACACAGATATCGCTCGTACCTTCATATTTAATGGGGACATGTATCTCGGTGAAAAGCCAATCGTAGCGTCTTATTTATTTCAGCAAGGTAAAAAGTATATCGATAAAGGATTGCAAGTAAATCCAAAAAACATTTCACTCTTAAACGCGCTAATCGTGTATGAAAGCGAATATGTTAATCAACCCATGCAGTTTAGAAATACCTTAAAACAAGCATTGGCCTTGGATTCAAACAACATTGAAACCAATATAATTCACTTAAATCTGCTAAAAAAATCAGGACAATTGCCAAAAGCCCTGAAAAAATGCGAGAAATTAATATCTTTGCAGCCCCAAAATTCCGACTGGTTGTTTGAAATGAGCAATTTGTATGGATCGGCGGGAGATTCGGTTAATGCCAAAATTTATTTGGACTTAGCCATTAAAACACAAAAAAAGAAACAATAAATAACAACCGATATGCCAAGCGGAAAGAAAAGAAAAAGACATAAAATCGCTACTCACAAGCGCAAAAAGCGTTTACGTAAGAATCGTCACAAGAAGAAGTAATTGATTTCTAACCCCTAGACCCTACTCATATTGTCTAACGAGTTAATAATTCAAAAAAGCTCGTCTGGGGTAGAAATCGCACTTATAGC